>JAGHGS010000061.1 GCA_017888105.1 Bacilli bacterium | reverse complement strand
TGGTATAATTAGATTAGAAAGTTAGGTGGATTTTATGGAATTAAATATCAGAGGAGATAAAATAACAGTTACTAAATCTATAAAAGATTATATAACTGAAAAAATGGAACGTTTAAATAAATATTTTGAAGGATCTAAAAATATTAAAGCAAGTGTACTTATTCGTGTTAAAAATAATGAACAAATTATTGAAGTTACTGTACCAACAAGTAAGTTTACTTTAAGAGCAGAAGAAAAACATGATGATTTATATGCTGCGATTGATTTAGTAATGGATAAACTTGAAAGACAAATTCGTAAGAATAAAACTAGATTGAATGATAAATATAAAAATGTAATTCAATTTGATATCCCTTCAGAAAGTGATGAAGAGGAAGAAGATTTAAAGATTGTTAAAAGAAAGAATATTGATACAAAACCGATGGATGAAGAAGAAGCAATACTACAAATGGAACTTTTAAATCATGATTTCTTTGTGTTTAAGAATGTAGATGAAGAGTGTGTTTCTGTTATGTATAAAAGACGTGATGGAAATTATGGTATTATTAATGTAAAATAAAATAAGTATTGGAGGTTTTGGATTTGGAAATTACTGAAGAACTTAGACTAACATTACTTTCTTTATGGCATGAAGCACATAGTAAAGATATGGATAGCTTTTGTAAACTTTTAAAAGAAAAGGCAGAAAAGTTAGGAATATCATACAATGTATTATTACAACTTGTTTTTGATAAAAAATATTTGTTTTTTGAAGTTTTACCTAAGGTAGAGGAAATAGATAGAAAAGTTAGTGATTTACAAAAACAAATAGATGAACTTGAACATCAAAAAATGCTTCTTGGCAAAATGATATGTGAAATGCATGGGCATACGATAAGCAATTATGAAGCTTTTGGCACTAATTTGCAACATTGTGTTATATGTGGGGAAGATGTTAGACTTGATAATGAAAATGGATTTTTAAGAAAAAGAGATGAATTAAAAAGGGGATTTTATCCAAAAAAATAGATTAGAAAACTTTATCGATAAGATAGAGTTTTTTAGGTTTATGTGGGGTGATGATTTTGCAAATTAGTGTTATCATATTGGTTCATAATAATGAAGCAACTATTAGAAAATGTTTAGAATCTATATTCGCAAATAAGATGCTTCCGTATGAAATTATTATTGTGGATAATTTGTCTTCTGATAATAGTATTTCCATTATTCAATCTTTTCCTTATAAACATTTTAAAATTATTCGTTCTAAAAAAAATCATATTGGATATAATAGAAATGTTGGTTTAAAATATGCTAGTGGTAATTATGTTATGTTTATTGATGCGGATGATTATGTTGATGTTAATTTATTTTATACGTTATCTTTTGTATCAAGGATATGATGTGATAAGGTTTGCTCCAATTTTGGTAGATAAAGATTTATTTTTGTATGATAATAAGTTTATTTATCCTGAAGAAGGTGTTTTTAATAATGGATATGAGGCTTTAAGAAAGTTTTCAGTGCCAGAGTTACGTTATGGTGTTTTTTGGCTTTACTGTTTTAAAAATCATAATTTAAAAATTAGAAATTATAAAGTATATGAAGATACGGTTAGTATTCCAGATATTATTTGTAAATCAAAAAGGATTATTAATTTGAATTATTATGGATATTATCATATCATTCATTCTAATAGCTATTCTTGTCAAATATCTAGTGAGGAAAAGGAAAGATATTTTAAGAAGACATGCAGGTATTTGATTAAAAGATATTACAAACGTTCTTCTATTCGAAAATATTATGAATATCACTTTCAAAGAAAGAAGACAGACAGATTTAAAAAAGCTATAAATTAGAAGTGAAGTATGGTATAATCTTGGTTATGGAAGGTGGATATTATGAGTTTTTTTAGGAAACTATTTGATACAGAATATAAAGAATTAAAAAGATTTGAAAAAATTGCTGATGAAATTGTGGCTTTAGATCCAGAGTATTCTAAGCTTACAGATGATGAATTAAAAGCTAAAACAGAAGAATTTAAGAAAGAACTTGAATCAGGAAAAGAGCTTGATGATTTAATTGTTCCAGCTTTTGCTACTGCTAGAGAAGCAGCTTATCGTGTTATTGGTGAGAAGCCTTATTATGTGCAAATACTTGGTGGTTTAGCACTTCATTTTGGTAATATTGCGGAGATGAAGACTGGTGAAGGTAAAACTTTAACAGAAACTATGCCAACATATTTAAATGCTTTAACTGGTAAAGGAGTCCATGTAGTTACAGTAAATGAATTCCTTGCCAAACGTGACTCTGAATGGATGGGTAATATTTATCGTTTTTTAGGTTTAACAGTTGGTCTTAATATGAGAGAATTAAGCCCTAAAGAGAAACAAGAAGCCTATCATTGTGATATTACTTATTCAACAAATAATGAAATTGGTTTTGATTATTTAAGAGATAATATGGTTGTACAAGCTGAAAGAAGAGTACAAAGACCACTTAATTATTGTATTGTTGATGAAGTGGATTCTATTTTAATTGATGAAGCGAGAACTCCTCTTATTATTTCTGGGGGAAGAATGCAATCTAATAATTTATATATTGATGCAGATAGAGCAGTTAAAAGATTAAATGAAACTGATGATTTTGTTGTTGATGCAAAAACAAAGAGTGTGTCTTTAACAGAAGATGGAAGTAAAAAAATTGAACAAATTTTTCATTTAAAAAATTTATATGATATTGATAATACGGCTTTAGTTCATCATTTGACACAAGCATTAAAAGCTAATTATGGTTTTAAGAAAGATGTGGATTATGTTGTTCAAGATGATAAGGTAATAATTGTTGATCAGTTTACTGGTCGTTTAATGCAGGGTAGACAGTTTAGTGAAGGGCTTCATCAAGCGATTGAAGCGAAAGAGGGAGTTACTATTAATACTGAGACAAAAACAATGGCTACCATTACATTTCAAAATTTGTTTCGTATGTATAATAAACTTTCTGGTATGACTGGTACTGCGAAAACAGAAGAGGAAGAATTTAGAAATATTTATAATATGTATGTAATTCAAATTCCTACAAATAAACCAGTTATACGTGAGGATTTAGCAGATTTAGTTTATGCGAATCGAAAGGCTAAATATAATGCAATTATTAATACTGTTAAAGAAATTCATGAAACAGGTAGACCAATCCTTATTGGTACGATTAGTGTAGAAGCTAACGAATATTTGAGTAGTTTACTTAAAAAAGCAGGATTAAAGCATGAAGTGTTAAATGCGAAAAACCATGAAAGAGAAGCAGAAATTATTGCAAAGGCAGGAGAAAAGGGTGCTATTACTCTTGCTACTAATATGGCTGGTCGTGGTACCGATATTAAACTTGGTGAAGGCGTACGTGAACTTGGTGGTTTATGTGTGATTGGAACAGAACGTCATGAATCTCGTCGTATTGATAACCAATTACGTGGTCGTGCTGGTCGTCAAGGAGATCCTGGTATGAGTCAATTCTTTGTTTCTTTTGAAGATGATCTCATGAGAAGATTTGGTACGGATCGTATTAAAGGAATGCTTGAAAATTTAGGTGTTGGGGATCAAGCTATCAGAAGTAAAGCACTCACTCGTTCCATTGAATCTGCTCAGAAGAAAGTTGAAGGTAATAACTATGATATTCGTAAGAGCTTACTTGATTATGATAATGTTTTAAATGAACAAAGAGAAATTATTTATGCACGAAGAAATGAAGTTTTAGATATGGATTCAATTCATGAACGTGTTACTCAAACATTTACAAATGTTATTCATGATGTATGTGCAGGTCATATTGAACCAGAAGGATATTTGACAGAAGCGGATAAGGACGATATTACCGAATATGTTAATAATAATTACTTAAAGAAAAATAATTTAAAATTTGTGGATATTAAAGATTTAAATGATGAAGAAACAGAAAAATATATTACGGACTTAGTAATTAAAGACTATGAAGATAAAATTAAAGATGTTCCAGTAAGTGATGATTTTGAAAAAGCTATTTCATTACGTGTAATTGATTCTAACTGGGTAGAACATATGAGTGCAATGGAACATTTAAAAGAAGGTATTGGTTTACGTGGTTATGGTCAAGTTAATCCAGTTCAAGCTTATACAATGGAAGGATTTGAATTATTTGAAGATTTACTTACGAGAATTGATAATCAAATTGCTACGTTCCTTCTAAATGCTGAAATTAGACAAAATGTTACAAGAAAACAAACTTTAGATGGAAAAGCAAATGATGGAAAAGAAAAAGAAAAAGGTACTCCAAAAAGAGTAAATAAGATTGGCAGAAATGATCCATGTCCATGTGGTTCGGGAAAGAAATATAAACAATGTTGTGGAAAGAACTCATAAGAAAAAATAAATATTAGTTAAATTAAAATTGAGTTGGATTTTTATGAAATGTCCACTAAATATTAAAAATATGTAGTAAAATGTATAGCAATTTATACTAAATTTAGAGATTACGAAAAATTTGGTATAAATTGATTGTACCTAATTTCAAAATATATTATTTATAAGGAGAAAGTATTATTT
>JAGHGS010000060.1 GCA_017888105.1 Bacilli bacterium | reverse complement strand
GATATGCTCTATTTATTTTCATAATCATTATCACCCCTGATAATAAAAATATCAGCAAATACATATGTTCGTCAAGAATAAATTTTAAAAATACACGTATTTTGAAGTGTACTTTCCTATAAGACAAAAAAAAGCATTTACATCATTTCGTAAACGCTTACTTTCTTTTTATCTCTACCAAGTCTTTCAAAACGAACAACACCATTTACTTTTGCAAATAATGTATGATCTTTACCCATTCCAACATTTACTCCTGGATAAATCTTTGTTCCTCTTTGACGATATAGAATAGAACCAGCTGTTACAGTTTGTCCATCAGCAGCTTTAGCACCTAATCTGCGTCCTCTTGAATCACGTCCATTACGTGTAGAACCTTGTGCCTTAACGTGAGCAAATAATTGGATATCGAGCTTCATAAAATTCATGGTCTAATCCTCCTTTATTATTTTAATATTTTCTTTATAAGATAATGCTAACTCTTCTAGCATACAAATCATATTTTCAATAATTAATAAAACATTTTTATTATCACTTATCACATCAATAGTAAGTTTATCTTTTTCTTCCTTATAAATCAAAGAATTTTCTTCAATCCTAAGACAGGCATTAACACTTGTAATAACAATACTGGATGCCGATGCACAAACGATATCTTTACCATACTCATCATATAATGCATGACCAGTAATAATAACTTTATTTTTATTAATACGAACTTTAATCATAATTACTTATTAATTTTCTTAACAACTAATTTCGTGTATGGTTGTCTATGACCTTGAGTTTTACGATATTTCTTCTTAGGTCTATATTTGAAGACTTTAATCTTCTTTTGTTTACCATGTTTTTCAACCAAACAAACAACACTAGCACCTTCAACATATGGACTTCCAACTTTACCATCAACAGCTAAAACTTCTGTAAATGTTACTTCACTTCCAGCTTCATTTGGTAACTTTTCAACGTAGATCACATCATTTTCTGCTACATAATATTGTTTTCCACCAGTTTCAAATACCGCTTTCATATTCATTCCTCCTTTTCTTAAATAAGACGCACCTTTATGGTAAGTTAAACTTTTATAACCATTTCAGAGTGGTTTTTTACGAATATAAAGCTACTCGCATGAATAATTCTAACAAAAGTTTTTACTTTTGTCAAACACATTCCTACTAATTATATCCAAATTCACTTATTTTCTGGTTATTTTCTCATCATTACTTTGAAATAAAGTACTAAATGCTACTCTATTTTTACGAATTGTCTCAAAATCTCCATTTTCATATAGCATTTTTAAATAATTTAATTTTTCTTCTTCCTCTAATACAGATACATCTGCTACTTCTATCTTGCTTTTATCCTCCAAATTAGAAATTAAATTACCTATATAATTCTTAATACTAGGTAACGCTACATTAACATATGTCTTTCTAAGTAAATTGATATCTTGACAATACTTCATAGTATCAAGTAGTAAATTGATATGATTTAAAGCAAAAATTTCGATACATGCTTGCCCCTTAGACTTTTGTCCAGCTCTAACATTTTCTAACATCTTAGCAATAACTTCAAAATTTTGCAATTCAATAATTTTATATATGAAATTATCGACAGGGATTCCTGCTATTTTATCAGCACAATCATAAATAAATAAAGCATCATTAGTAGCCAAAATCTCTTTTTCTACTTCTGCTATCTCTGCTATCGTATGTTGAGGGTAATGCCAGAAATAGTGCATTACATCATTAGCAGCCAAAACTTCTTTTTCTATTTCTTCTACCTTTTCTATCATAGGATAAACGTAATAACGAAAATTACTTATCACCTCATTAATATAATAAGTATCTCTAGTAGCCACTAACCCCTTAATTAATTTTTTAACTGGAGCTCCTTCTATACAAATAAAATAACTAATATACTCTGCATTCATAGTAGCAATTTCCACTTCTGCTAACTCTTTTAATGGTGCTCCTTTAATATTCCGAGCATATAAATAAATATACTTAGCATCTTCAGTAGCAATAATTGCTTTAGCAAATTTAGCAACAAACTCTGCTTTAAGCCTTCCACCATTTCTCTCTTGCATATATAAAGCAAACTTATAAATATATTCAGCATCTTCAGTAACAGCCATACCTTCTGCTAATACTTCTAATGATGCATATTTTACATTAGTGGCATAAAGATATATATATTCTGCATTTTTAGTCGCAGTTTCTCTTTCTGTAAGCCCAGTTGGTACTACGTCTACATTACGGGCATACAAATAAAGATACTCCGCATCACCGATCGCTATTTCTGCTTCCGTTAATTCTTTTAATGGTACATTCTTTATATCACGAGCATACAAACAAATAAATTGTGCACTTTTAGTTTTTATTATAGCTCTAGCAAATTTTACCTTTAATTCTTCATTAAGCAACCCTTTATCTTGCATATATACAGCAAATTCATAAATATATGATTCATTATAGGTTGCAATCATAGCATCGGCAAGCTTAACAATTGGCGCCCCTTCTATATCGCGAGCAAACGCATAAATACGGCTAGCATTACCCATAGCTATTACTTCTGCTACGGCATCTTCCATTTTAATTACGCCTAACTTAATTAATGTGTTTAATTCAATTAATCTGTCATTTTTTAAAATTAAATCTCTTATATTTTGGTTCATCTTCTTCTCCTCTTTCTTGATTTTCTATTATAAAGCGTGAAATTTTAAAATAAAAGTATTTTATTTATAATTCTGCTAATTTCTGGCCATTTCTTCCTCTTTATCTTGGAATAAAGTACTAAACCATTCTCTGTTATTACGAATTGCCTCAAAATTTCCCACTTGATATAACTTAATTAAATAACTAAGTTTTTCTTCTTCAGATAAAGTAAAATCACTAACTTGTTTTTCTTCCATATCAGAAGCAATCGTTACTTGTTCTATAGTCATTATAGCTTTTTCTAAGTCATAAACTGGTGCACCCTTAATAGCACAAAAAGCATGAATAAATAAAATATTTTTGGTAGCAATAATAGCCTTTGCTAATTCTTTAATTGGTGCATCCTTAACATTTTTAGCAAAATAATAAATATATTCAGCACTTCCTGCTGCTATTACAACATCCGCTAATTCTTGTATTGGTGCATGTTCAACATTGCAAGCAAATAAATAAATATATTGAACTTCACCTGCTACTATAATAGCTTTTGCTAATTCATTAATTGATGAATTTTTTACATCACAAGCAAAATAATAAACTAATCGAGCATTTTTTGTAGCTATTATAGCTGCTGTTAATTCTTTAATTGGTGCATTTTTAATACTACAAGCAAAGTAATAAATATATTCAGCATTTCCTGTAGCAATTACAGCGTCCGCTAATTCTTGTGTTGGTGCATCTTTAACATAACGAGCAAAATAATAAATGTATTTAGCATTTCCTGTAGCAATTACAGCATCTGCTAATTCTTTAATTGGGGCACTTTTAATACTACAAGCAAAGTAATAAATATATTGAACTTCTCCTGTTGCTATAATAGCTAAAGCTAACTCTTCTATTGGCACATTTTTGACAAAAAGGGCAAAAACATAAATCAATTTAGCATCTTTAATCTCTATAACCTTTTGAACAACACTATTTAAATCTGTAACCATAAGTTTAGTTAAAGTATCTAATAAATATTGATTATTTTTTATAGTATCAAAATCAAGATTCTGATATAACTTAACTAAATAATTTACTTTTTCTTCTTCAGATAAAGCAAAAATATCTTTCTGATTAGCTTCCCCATCAGATTGCTTTATTGAAATTAAAACCTCTAATAATTTCTTTATTGGGGCACCTTTTATTTCACAAGCAAACCGGTAAATGTACTTAACATTACCAGTTGCCATAATAGCCTCTGCTAACTCATCAATTGGAGTCTCTTTTACATCTCGAGCAAAATAAAAAATAAATTCGGCATTTTTAGTTTCGATAATAGCATCTGCAAATTTCTTTATTGGTTCCCCTTTAATAGGAGTAAATTCCAAACTAGCCAAAAATCCTAAACTAATATTATGGGCAAAAACATAAATAGCTTTAGCGTCCCCTATTGCTATAATAGCATCACCCAATTTTCGAACTGGAACCCTTTTTACATCTCGAGCAAACCTCAAAATATAAGAAACTTCTCCAATTTCTATAACAGCGTCTGCTAACTTCTCAATCGGTCCACCAATATACTGAGCAAATTGAACAATATATTCGGCATTTCTAGTTGCTATCATTCCCTCAGCAAATTCTTCGATATAAGTTTTATATAGTAGAGCAATTCCAAAAATATATTCCGCATTTTTAGTAGCAATTACGGCTTCCGCTAATTCCTTTTTAGGAGCACCTGGCACATCATGAGCAAATTTATAAATATATTCTGCATCTTTAGTAGCAACGATTCCTTTTGCTAATTCCTTTATTGGTGCATTTGGAACCCCAAGAGCAAAAAGATAAATTTGTACAGCATCCTCTGTTTTAATTTCAGCTTGTGACAGTTCTTCTATAGAAACTTTTTTTCCTTTCTTTGCACTCTCAGCAAGAATACGAATTGCAGCACCATTTTTAGACGCTAATACAATTTTAGTTAATTCTTCAATTGGAGCTTCCTTTATATCACGAGCAAATCGAGCAATACAAATAATATTGCCAGTTGCAATGATCGCTTCAGTTAATCTTAATATAGGCGCTCCTTTTACCTCTAAAGCAAACTCATAAATATACTCAGCATTACCCGATGCTATAATCGGATTCGCAAGTTCATCAACTGGTGCGCCTTCCACACTTCGAGCAAATATAAGAATATATTCAATCTCTCCTATTTCTATAACTGCATCTGCTAACTCTTTTATTGGTGCTCCTTTAATACGACGGGCAAACTCACAAATATATTCAGGTGAACCGATAGCTATAACTTCTTTGACAACATCTTCTAATGTTATTAAGCCTTTTTCAAGACAATAATTTATCTGAAAAAAATTTCTTCTATGAATTATTCCTTTAAAATTATCATGCATTTATATTTCCTCTTTCCTACATACCTCTAGTTATTTCTTCCTTTTCATCTTGGAATAAAGGACTAAATGCTTCTCTATTAGTACTTATTGCTTTAAAATCTCTTCTTTGATATAACGTCATTAAAAACTGAAATTTTTCTTCTTCATTTAAAGAAGCGATAAAACCAGGACATTTTTCAATTATTTCTATAATACTCTTCCCACTAGCTGATACTAATTTTAAAAATTCTTTCTCATATAAAGCTAGACCTTTTCCACTCATACTTTTGTCAAAATAATAATCATGATAATATGATATTTCCTTTAAATGAGTGCAATTATATCTACTATAATATATATTTTCCATTTCTATATTCAAAAAATCATACAAAAATTTTAAATAAGAGGAATTATTACTTTCCAACATTAAAGAAGATTTAATTTTTTCTAAGCATTCAGGCACTAAGAAAATTTTTAAGAACATTTCATCAAAAAGACTAGCCATGCACATTACAAGCCTAGAAGTATATTTTTCATGACTATTAAGAAGTGCCATAAATAATTCTCCTCCACAGTCTATTGTGTTATTCGCGTACTTAATTAGAGCATTCATTAATTGTTCATCTTGATATTTTGAACCCTTTAATACTTTGGCAATAAAAATCGGCTCTTTTGTACCAATAATAGCATCTATTTCATTTTTACACTTTGAATACTCAAGTAATAAACTAGGAAGCAGTTTTTTAGGATATCCTCCTTCTTGTGCTGCCACTATAAATGCTTCTAAAATTTTAACGCTTAAATTAATCGAACTTTTTTTAAAAACTTTTTCTAAATAATCCCATTTTTTTATTGCATTTTCACCCGTTGCAGGATAAGCGAGCAATTTTTCTGCTAACTCATCTATTGGGGGATTTTCGATATTCAAAGCAAAACGATAATAAAGATCTAAATCATCTTCTTCTATAATGCATCTTTTAAGTAGATCCATATCTAAAATACCAAGATTAATTAAATCCTGAATTTTTTGTTCCCCTTTTCCTTCTTTTAAATCGCTAATTAATTTAATCATTGAATCTGTCATAATATTCCTCTTTTCCAATTTTAGTTTCTACCTAAAGATTCACCTTTATCTTGAAATAAAGAACTAAATACTTCTCTATACTTCCGTATCGTTGCAAAATCTTCATTATTATACAAAACAGTTAAAAGATTCATTTTTTCTTCTTCTGATAAAATAGAACTACTTTCTTCTATTCCTAGTATTAAAATTTTTAAATAAGATTTTACAATAGGCAATTTTGCACCGTTAAATACTTTTTGAAGCAATTGAATATCTTTACATTCCTCCATCGCACCTAGTAGTAAATCTATATTTTCTAATAAACAAATATCAAATTTTGTTTGTGGCTTTTCATCTTCAAAATTAAGTTCTATCAAAAGTTTAGAAATTGCTTCAAAATCTTTTAATTCAACTATTTCAAGAAAGAATTGATAAGCGAAAATACCTCCTAATTCATGCATACAATTATAAACGAATTTTTCATCTTTGGTATCTGTTATATATTGCAAAATTATTTTAATAATGGTTTCATCCGTATCAAGTAAAGAACGAATATAAGTAATATCTTTTGATGCAACTAATTTTTGATATAATTGCTCCATTATATTTATCGGATAAAATGCTTTAGATAATTTTTCCTTTAAGTCTTCATCAATATTAGAAATAAACTCACATATACACTCCTCATCATTCGTTTTCAAAAGAGCTTCAACTAATTTTTTAAGTGTTTTTAAAGAAATTTCATCGATATATAAAATAAAATAAGATATATTATTTGCATCATTTGTGCCAGCTATAGCTTCAGCTAATTTTTCAATTGGAGCTCCATGAATAAACTCAGCAAAATATCTAATATAACAACCATTATAAGTTGAAGCTATACCTAGAGCAAGTTTTTCGATAGGAGCTCCTTTTATACGACGAGCAAACTCATAAATATATTCTGCATTTTTAGTTGCTATAATTCCCAATGCAAGTTCATCTATAGGAGCGCCTATAATATCACGTGCAAATTTAAAAATATATTCTGCATTTTTAGTTGCTATTAATCTTTTAACAAGTTTATCTTTAGATGCAAACTCGACAAAATAAGCAAAATTATAAAAATATTTCCCATCATTCAAATTATAAACCTCATTTAAAGCATCATCCATTTTAATAACACCAAGTTTAATTAACCTATTTAATTTATCAAATTCTCCATCTATAATTAAGTTTCTAATATTTATATTCATATTTTCCCCTGCTTTCCTACATACCTCTAGTTATTTCTTCCTTTTCATCTTGGAATAAAGGACTAAATGCTTCTCTATTAGCCCTTATTGACTCAAAATCCCCTTTTTGATATAAATCTAATAAATAGGCAAATAAATCGGTTTGTCCAATCAATGGTTTTACTGAATCGGCAATAAACTGGTTAAAATAAGAAATAAGCATAGGATCACGTAACTCTTGTCTCGTTCGTACTAAAAAGTCTAAATTCTCTGGATTTAAAATCACTTCTAATAATTTACTTACATTTTCTTCAACATAAATATCAAAAGCTGATTTATTCTTATTTTCTTTATTAGAATCTACTTGTTTTAATAAAGAAGCGATGACTTGTAAATTGTTAGAGGCAAGTACCCGATTAAAGACAGCTTCATAAGACACACCAGGTATTGTCTTAGCAAGATGTATCATAGAAAATACATCATCACTTTCTAAAACAATCAAAGATAGCTTACTGACCTGTTCTTTATGACCTAGAAAATTCATTAAAGCAGTTACTTCCGTTATAAAATGGATATCTTTTGTTGCTACTACCTCTTCTACTAATCTTTCTAAAGGAAGATTGTGTGCTTGCAAATTCATTAACAAGTAATGTAGTTCATGAACATCCCTCATGCTTACTATTTCTTTTGCTAAGCTATCTAAACTTACAATTCCCATATCTATTAAATCATTTAACATAATTCCTTTATCTATTCTTGCCTTTTCAATTAACTTTCTTAAATTATAATTCATATTTATCCCACCTTAACTTAGTATTATAAATGAAAAGATATTCAAAGTAAAGAAAATTTTTTACTCAAAAGCTTTTTCTCACTAACATAAGTATTACCCTTCTTAAAATAATGATAAGTATTTTTCTTTAATAAAGATAAATTTACCTCTTTTTCATTTTTAATCGTTCGATAAGGTAAATCATTTAAATATCTCTCTAACTCGAAACGAGTATTTTGATATTTAAAGTTTTTATATTCACAAACTATTTTATAAATAAGAAAAGTAATAATGAGATAATTATTTAAAGAAAATATTTGATGATAAGTAATAAAAAGGAAGATAGATATCACACTAATAACAAAACTAATTTGAAAGGCTTTCTTATAAGGAAAAAATATTTCCCAAATACACCTTAAAAACTGATAACCATCTAAAGGAATAATTGGAAGCAAATTGAAAATTAATATAGTTGTATTATAAGTAAAAAAAAGTTCATAAGTACTACTTCGAATAAAAGAAAAAGAAGAAAGAAAATAAAAAACAAGATAAAGAGCAAGTTGAAAAAGTATTCCAAAACTAGCAATTAATAAATCATGACTAATTTTTGTATTAATTTTCTTATCAATTCTTGTTATTCCCCCACTTGGATAAATATCTATCCTAAGTATTTTATAACCAAGTAATTTAATAATTAAAATATGTCCTAATTCATGAAATAATACAATAAAATAAATAAGTATAATATTTTTAATGAAACCAGTAATTAAAAAAGATAAAATAAGAAAATAAGTAGATGTATGTATATTAAATAGATGCTTGATATTCTTCATAACTCATAAATTCGCCATCTTTACAAATCGTTAAATAAATATCTTCACTATTACTAGTACCAAGAATACTTCCTGCCTCTACATAATCATAAACTTTAATATCACTATCTGTAATATTAGAATACCAAATATCTACTCCATCATTTCCTTGAATAATAATTGTATTACCAAGATCATCTTTATCTCCAATAAATACAACAATTCCACTCGTAATAACATTTACTACTTCATTCATACCAACAGTTAATTTAACTCCATTTTTAAACGGTTCAACATTCGTATAAGTAATACTACCAAAAACAACTTCTGAATCATTATTTTTTTTAGTTATATCAACACTTCCAAACACACTTTGGTAAAGTTCATTAATCTTCGTAAACTCCAAAGAATCTTCTAACACATACTTCTGATATAACTCTTTATTTTTATCACTAATATTTGTAAATATAATACTTCCTAAAACAAAAATAACAGCAATCAAACTTCTCGAAATAAGCCCTTTAGCATATTTCAAATTTTTAGGAAGTTCTTCTTTTTCAGCAGATATATCTCCACCAACATATTTTTCTCTTTTAAGTTTATTTTTACGAATGATATGATCAATTTCACTCACAATTATCACCTAGATAATTTTATGTAAGGAAAAAGCATTTTATAACACAAAGAATAAAAAATAAGATTAACCCAATAATTTTCTAATATAAATCTCATTAAATAAGAAACATGAAACCCTTGAATCATTCCTAAACTAATTATATAAAAAACATAAATAAAAGTAATTAAAAGAAGAAAATGCCCAAAATTTGTTTTCGTAATTTTTAAATGTTTAATAACAAAAAATAAAATAGCAAATAAAATAGTATTAAGAAAATAAGTATCCACAATAAAAAGATCTAAAACAAGTGGAATAAGAAGAAAAGAAAAAAACTGTTTTTTAGAAAAAAGAAGAAAACTAAATAATACAAAAAAAGTTGGAATATTACTAAAAAAAGATAATATGACATCTATGAGTAAAAAAATCATGATTGAATCGCTCCTAAAACAGCAACATAAGAAATATCTTGCAAGCAAGCGACCGCATCAACATCAAGTATATACTCTAAACCTAAAGAATCCTGACGAATTTCTTTTACCTCTCCTACTAAAATATTCCCTGGAATACTAGTAAGTCCCGAAGTATAAACAAGATCCCCTACTTTTATTTCTTCATCTAACTTAACATTTTTAACAATAATTTCATTATCTACACTAGTAAGTATCCCATAAGAATGATTAATTTTAACAGATAATTCAATATCTGAATTCGTAAGAAGAGCAACTACACTACTATGATCCGCTACTTCTTTCACAATCCCCACAACACCAAGTTCATTTACAACTAAATCTTGAATCTTTATCCCATCACGACTACCTTTACCAATTATAATTTCATTATAAAATGCATAAATATCCCTTAATATAACTTTACTATAAGTAACTTGATAATCTACATAATCAAGCTCTAACAATTTTTGCATATTTTCATATTCAAGTTTGTAATATTCTAACTTATCATCATATATAGCACTAGTTAAAGATTCAGTATTATCTAAAAATCCAAATAAATGATCTTTGCATAAAAAGAGAAAATATAATACGAGTAAAATAATAATATAAGCATTTTTCTTCATCATAAGTGCCACCATTATTAGTATTAAATATTTTGATTCATATATTCACGAAAAAGATTTAAAAGCGAAGCATTAATACTTTCATAATAAGTATCATCACTGGATTTAATGATTAATTCATAATTACTAATTTCACTTAAAAAAGAGCTATCAACCTTCATTTCTTCTTGATAAAAAGTAATATTTTTGTCATGAAAATAACTACTCATTAAATCAATAACTTGCTTATCCTGATAAACACCTATCACAACTTGATAAAGACCACTATTTTCATACACGAAACTATTCGTATAATTATGAGCCTTCGTATTAGCATCATCAACATTATTATAAGTTCCAACATAAAAGTAAGTTACTTTGGGATTAATGGCAAACGCTACATCATCTTGAAACTTAAAAGAAAGGAAAAAAGCAACAACCATTCCTAGTATTAAAGCAATCAAAAATATTTTAACATTCTCTTTCATAATCATCACAAAAATAATATACCACACCAAACTTAAAAGTTCTGTCGAAAAAAAGAGCTTGCTTACAAGAGACTACTGAAAAAGTGGTGTAAAAAAATGATAATTTGAAATTTTATTTTTCAGATTATCATTTTTTATTGTTTTTTTTAAATAATACTTTTTCAAATGTTATTTAATTGTGTTTTTTCCTGCTTTTTCATCTTCTAATTTGTATATTCTCTTTAAATTGGTTAAATAGAGCGTAATCGCCCCTTGTATAGTTATTCCTGATTGTCCACAAGAATTTGATTTATCATAGTTATAAACATTTTTTAATTCGGCATTTTTGGCTTCTATTTTATATCTATGGCTATAATACTTTTGAAATTCCTCTGTCTTCATATAGTCCATTTGGGATATATGAGTCTTATTTTTTATTTTTACACTAAAACTCTTCGTCTTTGCCCCATCTTTATAACATCCATCTTTGAATGGACAATGTTTACACTTATTCACATCAAAATAATAGCATTCTACTTGAGTGCCTTTCTCTTTGCTTCCTTGTTTTGATTTTTTAATAGCCATATGTCCTGCTTTACATACATACATTCCTGCAT
>JAGHGS010000059.1 GCA_017888105.1 Bacilli bacterium | reverse complement strand
GTTCAAATTCTCTAGTTCTAAAAATAAAGTTTCCTGGTGTAATTTCATTTCGAAAGCTCTTACCAGTCTGACAAATACCAAAAGGTAGCTTAGTACGCATACTTCTTTGTACATTTAAAAAATTAACAAATATTCCTTGAGCAGTCTCTCCTCTTAAATATACTTTAGATTTAGTATCTTCCGTAACCCCTTGATGAGTTTCAAAAAGTAAATTAAATTTACGAATTGGTGTAAAATCTTGTTTACCACATTTAGGACATTTAATTTCATGAGTAATAATATAATTTTCTAATTCTTCATTACTCCATCCATCTCCTGTTTCTTTTCCTTTAGTATGTTCTTCAATTAATTTATCAGCCCGAAATCTTGATTTACATGCCTTACAATCAACAAGTGGATCATTAAAATTTGTAACATGTCCACTAGCTACCCATACCTCTGGATTCATTAAAATAGCACTATCTAAACCATAATTATATGGATTTTCCTGAACAAATTTCTTCCACCAAGCCCTTCTTATATTTTCTTTTAATTCTCTACCTAATGGTCCATAATCCCAAGTATTAGCTAAACCACCATATATTTCACTACCTTGAAAAATAAAACCATATTGCTTACAGTAATTTACAATTTCATCTTGTGTAACTTTTTTCATTATTATCTACCCTTTCTCTCATTATTTTTTCTTATTTGTAATTCCAATAAAGCATTAGCTAAAGCATTTAATTCATCTTTTGTTAAAGTATCTTTATAATCATGATAATAAATAGCTAATTCCCCACAATTCAAACTATCAATAATCATTTCTTTTTCTATTTGAAGGTTTTTAATTTCTTCCATAAAAGATTCAATATTCTCATAATTCCTTTTTAAACACTCAATACTAAGTCTACTAATATCTTTTTGAATAACAACCAATCTCATTAAATAATTCCTATAAATTTCTTTTTCCATAACTTCCTACCTTCTATAAAAATAAAAACTCTAAAAGAAACATAGGGACGAGTATTACCCGCGGTTCCACCCTATTTATTTCTTCTAGAGAAATCTTCTTTTTTCTATATAGCTCCAGAGTTGCCAATTCCTTCATCGCTTGTATAACTAAATTATATACTATATTTTATGATTGTGCAAGAATATTTATCTTGAAAAATAAAAACTATTTTGAATTTGTTCAAAAATTTCTGCTAATTCTGTCATAATTTCCTTTACTCTGAAATCTATTTCCTCATCTTCCAGTAAAGACTGAACATCATCCATGACACAATTAAGCTCTTCATTCCTACAAAGAGCCATTCTAGCAAATATTTGCATCATTTTAATAACAACCAAAGTATACGAACTCGTTTTTTCACTTACATCTCCAATACATTGAATTTGTTTAATTGCTTCTTCTATTTCTAAAATCAATATAGCTTGATCAATGTACTTTGAACTAGGTAAAATCCCTTGTAATATTCTACTATCAAGAGAAATACAAGACATATCTTTTTCAGTAAGAAAATCATTCTCCACATTATAATCAAGAAAAATAATATCATATTTAAAAGAAATCAAATCTTTACGAATATTTTCATAATAAGGATTATCAATCATATATTCCAAAAACTTTAATAATATTCGATGAATATCATAATATAAAGCATCCGCATATTCTATTCCAGAATCTCCCCAAACAGAATCAATCATTTTTTCAAACCTTAAAACAGATGCATTCGTATGAAAGCCTAAATTAATAGGCAT
Source organism: Bacilli bacterium (assembly GCA_017888105.1). Classification (GTDB taxonomy): domain Bacteria; phylum Bacillota_I; class Bacilli_A; order RF39; family UBA660; genus Caccenecus. The sequence goes on along the minus strand of JAGHGS010000059.1, from coordinate 4,706 downwards.
CTCTTTAACGGAATAAGATTGTAATTCTTTTTTTACATCAAGATAACTTCCTTCCATCTCAACTAATAACTTATTTTCTTCCTTTGTTAAAGCATCGATTCTTTTCATCATATATCGATATGCATCACTATACTTTTGACCACTAATTTCCATACGAATCAAAAATAAATATAACTTTTCTATTTCTTCTTCAACTTTCAAGAAACGAATTAATAGATTCACCAAAATCCCCTGACTTTCCTACTTTTGAATTTTCAAAGTTTTTGCTAACAACATTTCTCCATCTTCATTAAACAAAGCACCTAAAATTTCATAATAATAACCTTTTGTATAATATAACCTTATTTCATTATTTTCATAAACAAAAGCTTCTTCAATATTAGGATCATTCGAATCTTGTATAGCAGCATCAAAATATAAAGTATCTGCCTCTCCAACAAATGCCCCATCTATCGTCAAATAAGTACCATGATCTTCCGTAATAATCTTCATATCTTTTAATTCACTTGGACTAGTAAGATGAACAACATACTCTTTTTTTAATACTGTTTGATTATTATTCGCTTTAACCGTAACTAATATATAATAAGTTCCTTCTTCTGTAAAAGTATATTCGTAATTACTACTAGAATCTGCCTTCACATTAACCGTTTTAACAACAGGTGAACCATTATACACAATAATTGGTTCTTTCGTAATTCTATTCTCACTAATAACATACTGAATAGAAGCATCTTCACTTACAGTTGAAAATATTTTAAAAGTCGTATCCCAACCAACTTCAATATTCTTTTCAACCGAACTACTGAATTGATCTTGATTTAAAGAACCACTATCCGTAAATAAACCACTAACCTGATAATCCCATGTAATTTTAAAAGATTCTTCTTCAGTACTATTTGGATTAGATTCCGATTCTTTTTCTTCATCCTTTTTATCGTCATTAGAAGAGACAACTTCTTTTTCTCCTTTAACTTTAACTTTTAAAACAGACTTTCCAACATTCCCTGATGAATCCTTAATCATATAAACAATTTCATAATCTCCCGAATTCTTTAAATCGACATTATTTTCAATAGAAACATCTTCTACATTTAAAGTGTCATAATTATCTTTTACTTCCACAATATAAGAACTAGCATCAAATTCTTCATTTAAATCAACAATTAATGCTTTCTCACTTAAAACAATTTCAGGAGTCTTTTTATCAACCACATTTACACGAAACGTTTTCTCAAATTTTTCTCCTTCATATTCAAGTTTCAAAGTAATATCTTGCACTCCAAGTTCTTTTACTTCACTAATAGTAAATATTACATCCTTATCCTTAAATTTACATCCTTGATCATTACAAATAATATCTTGTTTGACAAAATCATTTAACGAATAATCATCATAATCTAATATTTCTACTTCTTTGAATTCAAAAGTATCAGCATCAAAACTAGATACCAAAAAGAACCCTCCAACAACAAGTCCCACTATTATTAATAAAAAACATACCCATCCAACCCATTTTTTCATAAACATCACTCTCTAACAAAAGTATATCATAAAATAAATAAAAGGCAAAGAAAAAAGAAAGTAAGATTATAGGTTCTTCCGAAAGTTTAAGTACAGAAGATAAAAAGTAGATTGAAATATATCTGCTTTTTGTATGGTTTAAAATATGATATTATTTATACTACAAGGTGTTGGTAGTAGTGATAGAACAATTGTTAAACTTTGGAAAAGATTATCCAATAATAAACATAGAACAAAAAAATAACAAGATTATTATTCATATAAAATCTAAAAAAGAACATTGTAAGTGTCCAAACTGTGGTATAGAAAGTTATGAATATCATGCAACTTATTTTAGAATGATTCAAGACACTCCTACCCACAATACTGAAACATGGTTAAAAGTGAATGCTTATGAATATAAATGCAATAACCCCGAATGTTTTGTAAAAACATTTAATGAAAATTTACCTTTTGCTAGAAGAAATAAAGTGATGACAGACAATTTAGTTCGATTTATCTTATCTATATCGATATTTATGAGTTCGAGTTCAACTTCATTAATTTTATCATTTATGGGTGTTAAAGTAAGTGCTGATACAATTGATAATATTATTCATAATATCAAAATTATTGATAGACCAGATGTGGAAGAAGTAGGAATAGATGATGTCGCTATAAGAAAAGGAATCAGTTATGCAACAGCAATATATGATTTAAAAGATCATTCTTTACTCGCATTATTAGAAGGAAGAGAAGCAAGTGCATTAGAAGAATGGTTAAAAGAACACCCTAAGATTAAAAAAGTAGCAAGAGATAGAGCAAATGCTTATGCTAAAGCCATAAGTAATATATTACCAAACTGTATTCAAGTTGCTGATCGATTTCATTTATTTGAAAATTTAATTGAACATCTAAAAGATATTTTTTATAAGGAAATGCCTGAAAAAATATTTATCAAAAATGGTAAAATACTTGATGAAAAAATAAATAAAGTTCCAGAATATTTGTCTAATATAAATCAAGAGGTATTATCACAATTTGATTATGATAATACACCTTTGTTAGATAGTGAAGGAAAGATTATAGAATTTGATAATCGATTACATAATCTAGACTCCAAACAATATGTTAAACAAGCTCAAAACCGAAAAGAAAAACAAGAAATGATTATTAAATTAAGAAAAAGACTATCTAGATTCAATTGTCATGAAACAAAGAAAATAGCCGAAGAATTTGGTATTTCTACAGTATCACTTAGAAAATACAAAAATATGAGTGAAGAAGAAGTAGAAGAAATATCCAATAGAAGAGTTTATAAAAAAGGATGATTATATGAATATTATTTTTAAAATGTTAAAAGATGGTATTTCTCAAGAATATATAATGGCATATGTATTAGAGAAAGGTTGTAAGGCATCATTAAGATATTTAAAAAACTATATTAATTTAGTAGCTAAAAATAATGGAATGAAATACAAAAAAGAATCAACATTTATTAAAACAACTTATCCTAAAGATATAATTGTTATAACTAGATTAGAATTATTAAAATATATACTTACTTTAGATAAGGAAAAGTTAAAAAATGAAACAATTGAGCAGAATATAGAAATTATTATTGAAAAATATCCTGTTGTAAAAGATATTCAAAACATATTTAAAGACTTTCATGATGTAATATTTGGGGCCAATCCTGAAAAACTTGATTCATTTATTGAAAAGTATGAAGCTAGAATAAATACTTTCTGTAAAGGATTAAAAAAGGATATTGCCCCAGTTAAAAACGCAATATCCAACCCTATAAGTTCTGGATTTGTTGAAGGTAACAACAACAAATTCAAACTTATCAAAAGAATTGTATACGGAAAGCAGAAAATTGTCAACCTCTTTAAGAAAAGTTTTCTAGCTTTTTTGGTAACTTTGGATGATTTTTCTATTGATGAAATAGTAAGTGGAATTTTAGATAGTTAAAAAGCAGATATATTTCAATCTACTTTTTATCTTCTGTACTTAAACTTTCGGAAGAACCATATTATAACTTTCTTTTTAGCATTTCTACTTTTAAAGCATCATCGATACTCATACTTCCATTATAATCAATGAAACTTTGATACAAGCAAGCATCATCAATGTTATTTAAAATAAAATCCCAATATTTTGGATAATGTTCTTTTAAATAAAATATATACTCATGAATACCACTTTTAACAATTTCCTTAATAATTTGAATTCTTAATTCTTCATCAACTTTATCTAATAACCGTAACAAATCTCCAAAATACTTCCTTAACTTTAAATAACTAAACTCATCATCATTATTTTTTAATTCTAAAATACTTTTTTCATCCATAAAAATGAATTCTTTACAATGAGCAAATATAGAAATATACTTTTCTCCTATTTTTAGTACATAATGTACCTTTAAATAAGATTCCCTACTATTTTCTATTGCTTTATATAGTAATTTTTGAAAATCAGGAATAGAAATAAAATTATCTATATAAAACAAAATATCTTCATCAAACAAACCAGTATGCATGATATATACCAAAAGAGAAATTAATTCTATATATTCATCATAAGCATACCCTTTTTTACTAAATATTTGATTAATTTTATCATTTAAAGTTAAATGTTCACTTTCTAATTTTTCTTTATAATACTTGACAAATATATTTAAAGTACTTTCGTTTAATGCCAAAATATCATCAACACTTAAAAATTCTAACCAGTCACTAACAGCATTCTCATCACTTTTAATAATCTCTAAGAAAAAGTGCGAATCAAGATTTATATCATGTTCTTTGTAATATTGAATAAATTCCTCTTTATTTCCTAAGCAAAAATATTTATAAACACCCCGAGTATCAAATTCTCTTAATTTACAAGCTTTTATTAAATTTTGCCAATCTAATTTATAGAAATAAAATTTTTCAAGAAAATAGAGGAATTCAAAATACCCACAATCATCAAGAGAAGATACATTTTTACTAACGTAATAAGCTCCAATAGGATTCATCAAATTAATCTGTGATTGATTATAATAGAATGAGTAAGGCTTATAAGAAAGATATGAACCATATCCCATCTTTAAAAATGTTGCCTTAATGCTTCCATCATCAACCTTCTGATAAATAGATTGAAAAAAGTCATCAAAATAATTACTTTTTAGCAATTCTTCTACTAACCAATTTAATTTT
>JAGHGS010000184.1 GCA_017888105.1 Bacilli bacterium | reverse complement strand
TATTTCTATGATGCATTTGATCCAAATGGTATTAAAGCAGCTATTGATAAATGTGATATATTAAAAAAACCGCCATATGTTTGTAATCAATGTAAATCAAAAAATAAATGTAATAAACATAAACTTTATTATAATGCTATTAATGCTCAAGATAATTTTGAAGAAAAACAGTTTGAGGCAAGAACTGGGATTAATGTTTCTATTGAAACTATTGATCAAATTGAAAGTATAATCATTCCTCTTATTAAAAATAAGAAACAAAGCATTAATCAAGTTTATGCAAATCATTCTGATATTTTATATTTTTCCAAATCAACTTTTTATAACTATGTTCACAACGGAATACTTTCTTTATCTGATTTAGATTTACCTAAAAAAGTCATTTATAAGCCTAGAAAAAACAAAAACAACAAACGAGAATATAAACGTAAATTGGCTTTATTAAAAGGTCGTTCTTACGATGACTATATTAACTTCGTTTCTTTACATCCTAAGATGAATATTTGTCAAATGGATACTGTTATGGGAACAAATGATTCTCATAAATGCTTACTTACTTTAATTATTGTTAAAACTAATTTTATGGTTATTAGACTACTAGACTCTAAAACTATGGCTTGTGTTGATGATGAAATTTCCAAAATAAAAGAAAAGCTTGGTATTAAACTTTTCTCTAAAGTATTTAGAATTGTTCTAACTGATAATGGTTCCGAATTCTTTAACCCTAAAAACATTGAATTCGATCTTTCTTCTGGTAATAAAACTTGTAATGTATTCTACTGTAAACCATATTCCTCTTGGCAAAAAGGTTGTATTGAAAAAAATCATGAATATATTAGAAAATTATTTCCAAAAGGTTCTTCTTTTGATTCATTCTCAGATGAACAGATTCATAAACTTGAAAATATTATTAATAACATTCCTAGACAATCTCTAAATAACAAAACACCTTTCGATTTAACAAGTCAATTATATCCTGATTTTATTTCTAAACTTAATTATTATAAAATTAATCCTGATGATGTTTCTTTAAATTCAAAAGATTTCTAATCAATGAAAGGGTTGTATTATGTTCAACCTTTTCATTGGCAAATAAGCCAATATTATTAATTCTTTTCAATACGTACGGGAAGTTAGTCGTAAAAAGACTGTACTACGTACACTTTTTTGCGTGCAACTTCTTTTTTTGTACGTTTAATATATTATCACTTTTTCTAATTTTTTGCAAAAATAAAATCCCTTTTTCGGGATTTTACCTTTATAATCATTTATTATTTAATCATTGGGAACTTCAAATACTATTCAACTATTCTTCTTCTTTGTTCATTAAAATATCGAAATCCGAATTATATATAAATTTAAATTTGGATATCCGAAATAAAAATACCCATATACATGATCCTTTGATACAATATTTTTGTTCAGAAAATTATGTAATTGGAGGTAT
>JAGHGS010000058.1 GCA_017888105.1 Bacilli bacterium | reverse complement strand
GGTAGAGTAACAAAAGTTACTAAAGGTGGTAGACACTTTAGATTCTCAGCAACCGTAGTAGTTGGTAACCGTAGAGGTTTAGTTGGAATTGGAACAGGAAAAGCAAATGAAGTACCTGAAGCTATTAAGAAAGCTTTACAAGCAGCTAATAAGAATGTTGTAAAAGTATCTTTAATGGATAATAGAACAATACCACATGAAGCAACTTGTAAGGTAGGTAGAGCTGTTGTTATGGTTAAACCGGCACGTGAAGGTACTGGAATTATTGCTGGTGGTGCTGCTCGTGCTGTACTAGAACTAGCTGGTGTTAAGGATATCGTTTCTAAATCACTTGGTTCTAATACAAAGATTAATGTAGCAAAGGCAACACTAGAAGCTTTAAAATCTCAAAAGAGTCCTGCTAAGATAGCCGCTTTACGTGGTAAGAAAGTGGAGGAGTTATAATATGAAGTTAGAATCGTTACCTAAGTCTTTTGAGACGAAGGCTCGTAAAAGAGTTGGACGTGGTCCAGGTTCTGGAATGGGCAAAACTTCTACTCGTGGACAAAAAGGTCAAAAATCAAGAAGTGGAGCAAGTATTAGTGCTTGGTTCCAAGGTGGACAAACTCCTATTTATCGTAGAATTCCTAAGAGAGGATTTAATAACACCCGCTTTGAAACAAAGTTTGCAACAATTAATCTAAGTGATTTAGATCGTCATTTTAATGATGGAGATGTTGTTACTCCTGAAGTTTTAAAGGAAAGAGGAATTATTAAAAAGCAACTTAATGGTGTTAAAGTTTTAGGTAATGGAGAATTAACTAAAAAATTAACTGTTAAAGCGCAAAGATTCTCATCTGCCTCTGTTACAAAAATAGAAAATGCTGGCGGTAAAGCTGAGGTGATTTAGATGTTTAAAGGAATTACCAAAATATTTAGTAAATCAAATAAGGATTTAAGAAAAAGAATTTATTTTACATTATTTTGTTTAGGATTTTTTGCTTTAGGAATCAATATTACGATTCCTTGGGCAAATACTATATATGAAGAGTTAGGATTTTTAGAAATATTTAACTTGATGAGTGGTGGTGGACTTCAAAGCTTTTCCATTTTTGGATTAGGTGTAAGTCCCTATATTACAGCAAGTATTATTACACAACTCTTAACAATGGATATTATTCCTTATTTTAAAGAACTAAAAGAGCAAGGTTATGTTGGTAGACAAAAGATTAATAAAATTACTAGATATTTGGGTATTATTATTGCCTTTATACAAGCATATGCGATAAGTGTCTTTTATTTAAACACTGATATCGTTATGGTTATGCTTAAAACAAGTTTAGTAATGACTGCTGGTACAGCATTCTTACTATGGATGGGTGATCAAATTACACAAAAGGGTATTGGGAACGGTCAATCTTTACTTATTATGGCTGGTATCTTAATTAGTATGCCTAGTGTATTTACAAGTGTTTATAATACATTTATAAATGGTAGTATGGAAATAGGACTTGGTATTACTTTATTTACCCTGTATATCATCTGTTATATTTTAATAATTGTCGGTATTATTTGGATTCAACTTGCTGAAAGAAGAATTCCAATTCAATATTCGAATCGAACAACGAGTGCATATGGGGCACAACAGTCATTCCTTCCTATTAAAATTAATAGTGCAGGTGTTATCCCCGTAATCTTTGCATCCGTTATTACAACAATTCCAGGAACAATTGTCGCTTTGACAAAAAATGAGTCTGCTATAAATTTTGTTAATAATTATATTTCTTATACATCACCTACTGGTTTCTTGTTATATATTATACTTATCTTTGCTTTCTCTTATTTTTATACTTTCCTAAGTATGAATCCAGAAGAGATGAGTAAAAATTTAAATAAAAATGGTGGATATATTCCAGGAGTTCGTCCAGGAAATGATACTAGTAATTATATTAGCAAGTGTTTATCTAGAATTACTTTAGTAGGAGCAATCTTCTTAGTAATTTTAGCGGGACTTCCAGTATTAATTTCAAGTTTCACAAATTTACCTTCTAGTGTAAGTTTAGGTGGAACTGGTATTTTGATTGTTGTTGGTGTTGTTATTGAAACTTATAAACAAATTGAATCTAGTTTAACTGCTAGAAGTTATGCCGAACGTAAAAGGAGAATGCGTTAAATGAAAAATATCATTTTTATCGCTCCTCCTGCCGCAGGCAAAGGTACTATTAGTGATTATTTGGTTAAAAATTATCAATATGAACATATTTCAACTGGTGATTTATTACGTGAAGAGATTGCTAGTGGTAGTGAATTTGGACAAAAACTTGATGTTATTTTAAAGAGTGGTTCTTTAGTTGATGATGAAACGGTTATTCGACTTGTGAATCATAAGATTACTTCTCTTTCGCATCAAGCATTTATCTTAGATGGTTTTCCAAGAACGCTTGGTCAAGCGAAAGTATTAGATGAAATGTTTCGTGAATTAAATATTCATAATAATGTTGTTATTTATTTGAGTGTTGATTTAGATACCGTACTTAAAAGAGTAACGGCAAGAGTTATTTGTCCAAAATGTAAGAGAAGTTATAATTTAAATAACGAAAAGTTAAAACCTATTCATAAAGATACTTGTGATGATTGTGGTTATGCTCTTATTCGAAGAGATGATGATAATGAAGAAACTTTTAAAGTTCGTTATGAATCATTTATTAAAAATACAAAACCGATCTTAGATTTTTATCAAGATAAGGGAATGTTAAAAGAGATTGATGCTACTTTACCATTAGAGGTTATTTATGATAGGATTGAAAATGAGGCGAAAAATGATTAGTATTAAGAGTGATAGAGAAATAAAACTTATGAGGGAAGCTGGAAAGTTAAATTTTCTTACTCATGAAGAAGTTAAGAAACATTTGAGACCAGGAGTTAAAACGAAAGATTTGGATAAACTAGCTTATGATTTTATTACTCGTCACCATGCTAAACCATCTTTTTTGAACTATGAAGGATATCCAGCTAGTATTTGTATTTCTATTAATGATGAAGTTGTACATGGAATACCAGGAGAAAGACGAATTAAAGATGGTGATGTTGTGTCCATTGATATTGGTGTAGAAATACATGGATATCATAGTGATGCCGCAAGAACTTATGTTATTGGAGAAGCTAGTAAAGAAGTAAAAGATCTAGTTAAAAATACAGAACTTGCTTTATACGAGGGCTTGAATAAAATTCATGAAGGTGCTAAAATAGGAGATATTGGAGCAGCGATTGAAAAATTTGCCCATGAACATGGTTTAAGTGTGGTAGAGGAACTCGTTGGACATGGAGTTGGAACAAATATTCATGAAGATCCGGATGTACCTAATTATGGTAAAGAGGGAACTGGTGTTACTCTTCGAGCAGGCATGGTACTTGCAGTTGAACCAATGCTTAATCTTGGTGAGAGATATGTTTATCTTCATGATGATGATTGGACTATTTCTACCGATGATGAGTCCCCAAGTGCACACTTTGAACACACCGTTGTGGTGACAAAAGATGGATATAAAATATTAACAGGAGAGATTAGCAAAAATGAAGAAAAATTATAAAAATGATGTTAATCAAAAAACAAAAGAAGAAAAAATTGAAGTGGAAGGTAAAGTAATTGAAGTCCTAAAGGGCAGCGATTATTTGGTAGAACTTCAAAATGGATTTACTGTAAAAGCCTACGTTTCTGGTAAAATGCGAGTAAATATGATTCGTATTCTACCAGGTGATACGGTAACTATTGAACTCTCGCCTTATGATTTAACACGTGGGCGTATAACATGGAATAAAAGATAATGGAGGTATAAATTATGAAAGTTAGACCATCAGTAAAGAAAATTTGTAAAAAATGTAAAATTATTAGAAGAAAAGGTAAAGTTATGGTTATTTGTGAAAATCCAAAACACAAACAAACCCAAGGATAAGT
>JAGHGS010000057.1 GCA_017888105.1 Bacilli bacterium | reverse complement strand
TTTAATTAAACAACAAAATGCCAAACTCGAATAGTTAAAATTTTGACTTTAACTTGGGGTAAGGGGAAGTCCGCCCTTTTTTAGATTTTTCTCTAAAATAAATTTACTTTTATTTTTCAGATTATTCCTCCTCATATGAAAGTATTATATCATATATTCCAGTAGTTTCTACATCAAATTTTGATTTTTTTACACCAGGAAGCCAAAGAATGGTATTATTACTATCGGTTACAATAGGAATTTCTTTTCTTCTTTCTAGTGGTATTTTTTCATCAATAAATATATCTTTAATTTTTTTTGTTCCTCCTAAATTTTTTACCATCATTTTATCACCATTTTGTCTACTTCTTACTTTTAGAGGAAGCACTACATCTTTACTATTTAATCTTAATATATCATTTGATTTCTTATTACTCTTTTCAATTACTTTTATTATCTTATGATTTGATAAATAAATTTTATCTTTTAAGATATATTCATAACTTTCGTCTTTATTAATTTTGACAATTTTGTAGTAATTATAACTTTTTACTGCTTGATAATTATTTGGCAAATTTAATTTATTATTACTTTTTGTACTTCGAATTAAGCCAATAATTAAATTTGTATGTTTATCATTAATTAAAAACAAATCATCTATATATATTTTTGTTAAAGTATATTCTACTACTTTTCGCAATAAAAATTGATCTAGTTTTTTTAATTCATCAATTTTAATTCCTTTTTCATCACTTATTTTTTCTATTAAATTTTTAATGTATTTTTCAATAAATTCATTTGCTTCATCTAATTCTTCACTGAATTTTAAAAATTTTCGATGAACATTTGGATTTTCTTTTTTAAAAAAAGGAAGGGCGATCATGCGATAACGATTACGAGTATATTTATTGTTAAAATTACTTTGGTCAATATAATATTTATAGTGATGTTTATTCATATATTCTTCAATTTCTTGTTTTGTTTCAGTTATTAATGGTCTTATCACTTTATAATTTTCTAATTGAACTTCTTTTTTAAACCCACTATATCCTTTTAGACTACTTCCTCTTGTTAGACGCATTAAAATGGTTTCTATTAAGTCATCCCCATGATGGGCAGTCATTAGATAATTTGCATGGTAAACATTTACTAATTTATGAAAAAAATTATATCTTTTGATCCTAGCATCATTTTCTAAGTTATCATCATTATATTCTAGTATTTCCATATATTCATATATTAAATTATGATTTTCTGCAAAATGTTTCACAAATGAAGCTTCCACTTTACTTTCCTCTCGTAAATTATGATTGACATGAGCAACAATTAATTTCAAACTCAACTTATCTTTTAACTCACACAATAAATGAAGAAGACACATGGAATCTGGTCCTCCACTTGTTGCTACTACAATACAATCATGCTCTTTTAATAAATTTTCTAAATATAATAAGACTTTTTTCATATTTTCTCCATGCCTTATTATTTTAACGCACATTGTCTTTTATAGCAAGATTTTTTTAATCTAAAGGGCTTGTTCTTGATAAAATAGCTTTAATATTTTTTTCAATGGCTTTTAAATCATATTTTATTATTTCGTTTGATTCTTCTTCGCCCCTTCTTATTACGTAATCTAAAAATTGCAAATCACTTGTTTTTTCTAAAGCATTGTTCATTTTTAAGAAATTAAAATAATCTTCTAATATTTCGCTTAATGTTTTATTATAAGTACTCACTGTATTATCATCTTTTACGATACCAATTCCGTAAATCGTTGCAATAAAAGGATTTACTCTTTCTAGTAAGTCATCTAGAATGAAGTTATTGTTACAATAATTAATAAATGGAATAACATCTTCTTCATGATAAAAACGAATCACAATATTCTCATTTGTTGCTTTGACGTGAAATTTTACTACCGATTCAATACTATTTCGAATTAAATAGGAGAATATCGTTTTTAATGCGCTTATCATATATTCATATTTTACTGGAAAATATACTTTACAACTTTCAGTATAACTTGCTCTTTCATCGGTATAAAAGCCAATATAATGAGTCGTATTTTCTTTCTTACCAGTTTTTCTTACGACATGGCGTACTAAAGAATTATTTAAACTATCTAAAAATTTGGCATAAAATTCTTCAATTTCGGGTGCACGTGATTTGTCTTTATTAATACCAATATATTTTAATAAATAATAAAAATCATCTTTGGTAAAATTTTTATCTGTATTTTTCATATCACTAGCAATTTGACGTAAAAATTCATTTATTTTCATAATTATCAATCCTTTCTTAAAAGAATATAATCTTCTTTTTCTAAATACTTTTTAAAGCCGTTTTTCTCATAAAACTTTATCGCTTTTTCATTTTTCTTTTTTACTTTTATTTTATTAATATTTTCTTTCTTTAATATCTTACTTCCTATTCCTCTATTTTGATAATTATTATCAATATATAGTGTATCTAAGTCATTATCCATCATTAGATAGCACCCTACTTTCTTAAAGTAATAATATATTATTATGAATTTATCAAAATGATTTCTTACAAAATTGTTTACATAGGCAATCGCGCTTAATTTTTCTTCATTATTATTTAAATAAGGGGTTATTGTTAATAACTTGCATTCTATCAACAATGGCAAATCTTTTTTCTTTGCTTTTTTTAAAATTATCATAGCTCACCTTTAACTTATTCACGGTACTTTTTTTCTGCTCTATTTTTAAACCATCACAGATTATCTTTCCGAGAGTCTACTTATTTATTCTATACTTCTATTTTAAATTAATTATTGTAACATTTCAAGTCCTCTTTTTAAATATTTAAATTCACTTTGTAATTTCTAAACCATATTTACTACACCTTAATTCTTTATATGTCATTGGATAAAGGTTTTATTTAGCCACATACGTTTATCATATAAAACGAAAAAACATTCTTTTTAAAGAATGTTTATCCTGTATAGTAATCACTTCTTGAATAGAAACGATAGCCGGTTGAATTTTTAAATCCTGGAGGAACAATTACTTGTCCTGAAGGTGGTTCATTTGAGTACCAGCCTTCGGCAACGCCAAAGTGTAAATGGGCTCCTGTGGTACATCTATCATATCCACCATTTGACGTTGATGTTGAACCTCCTCCTACGGTACCTATAACTGTATTTTGAGTAACCATATCACCGGTTTTTACATTTACACTATATAAATGATAGTAATAAGTTGTATATCTTACTCCACCAACCGTTACTTGAATATATACTTTATTTCCTCCACATGAAGTACGCATTGCAACACCACTTACTCTTCCAGCTGCAGCAGCATAAACAGGAGTTCCTTCAGCATTACCACCGATATCAACAGCGGCATGGAACTTATATTTTTGACCAGTTACAGGGTGAGTTCGATATCCTTGTGGAGATGTTACAACTCCAGATTTAAGAGGTTTTAACCATCCAGTGTTAATTGGCATGTCACTACAAGTACTTAATACTACATCATCATCTGTACGACCAACTTTGGCTAGGCATGTTGCCTTACTACTTTCATAGTTATCTTTAGCAATTTGTACTTGATCATCAATTTCTAGGGCAAAATCATTGTATTCATCTAGATTATCGTATTGTTTGGCAATGGTTTCTTCATAAGAATCAATTTGATTTGCTAAATCTTGTTTCTTTTTCTCTAACTCTACTTTTAACTCTTCATTTTTCTTTATTTCATTTTCCAAATTTTTAGTTGTTGTTTGAATATATCCAGTTACTTGGTTTACGGCTTCAACACGCATGATTAACTCGGTCATGCTTGATGCTCCGGTTACATATTCGACATAAGCATTTTGACCTTGCATTTGTTGCATGTATAGCAATACTTTTTTTGTTTCTTCTTCTAACGAATCAATTTTTTCGTTAGATTCAACAATGGCTAACTCTGCTTCATCATAATCGTTTTCAGCTTGGGTTATTTGTTCTTCTGCTTTGGCTATTGCAGCCTTTTTGGCTTCAATTTCTGCTTTTGCTTCTTCTGTTTTATTGTCAATTTCTCTTTTTTCTGCTAATTTTTCTTCATATTCTCTTCTTAAATCGCCTAATGTTTCAGCTACGGCAGCTTCGGCAATATCTGGTGTTACTAAGCAAGAGAAAGCTACCGCCAATATTAGACAAATTCTTAAAACATAATTACATCCTTTTTTTATCATATTTTCAAATACTTCCTTACAGCACGGGCAGAACCAAACATACCAACTAAAGAACCTATTGCTAATAAAATTAAGGCTGTGTATAAAACAAATGGCATTGGTCGAACTAGTTCAATAATACTAAATGATGATGAATTGCTAATTTGTTCATACATAATTAAATAACCATAAATCATTACAATTATAGGAATGATTGAACCTAATACTCCTAATAAAAATCCTTCAAACACAAATGGTAATTTTACACTCGTATTACTGCTTCCTACTAAACGCATAATCTCAATCTCACTACGTCTGGAAAATATTGTCAATTTAATGGTGTTGCTAATTAAGAAAGCGGTTACCACAATTAATGCTACTACCATAACAATTGTTACGGTTTTAATTATATCAAATACTGATATGATATCTTCTACCATTCCTTCACCATAGTTTGCACTTTCGATATTTTCAAAATCTCTTATTTCTAAAGCAACCGGTCTTAAATCATCTACGTTTTTTACCGTTACAATAAAAGAATCTAAAAGAGGATTTTCCTCTAAATAATCTAAAGTTGTATTTAATGTATCGGAATAGCTTTGCATTTCTAGACGCCATTCTTCTTTGCTTTTTGCTTCTACACTAGCTACGGCATTAATATTTTTTATATCGTGTTCTAATTCTTCTAGTCTTTCATCTGAGGTATCAGCATCGGCATATACGACAATTGTCAATTCTTCTTCTAAGTCTTTTGTAATATGATTTACATTTATGGTAACGATTATGGCAATGGCTACCAAAACAAGGGTAATTGTTGTACATAAAATACTGGCTATACTTAAACTAAAGTTTCGAAAGACACTTTTAAAAGCATCCCTTATACTTCTTCCAAATATCCTAAACGCTTTCACTTGCTTTATAACTTCCTTTCTCATGATCTTGTGATAAAACACCACTATCTAAAACAATTACTCTTTTTTTCATTCGATTTACAATGTCTTTGTCATGGGTTGCCATAATAATGGTTGTTCCTAATTCTTTATTAATTGTTTCTAAAACATCCATAATTCCTTTTGATGTTTTTGGATCAAGATTTCCTGTTGGTTCATCACAAATTAATAATTTAGGATTATTTACAATGGCTCTGGCAATGCATACTCTTTGTTGTTCGCCTCCTGATAATTCATTTGGAAAACTTCTGATTTTTTCTTTTAATCCTACATGTTCTAAAGCTTTTATTACTTTAGGGCGTATTTCACTGCCTTTCATTCCTAAACACTCAAGAGCAAATGCAACATTTTCATATACAGTTAGTTTTGGTAATAGTTTAAAATCTTGGAAAACAATTCCTAGTTTTCTCCGGAGTTTATAAACCGTTCGATTGCGTAGTTTACCAACATTAATTCCTCCAATTTCGACAATTCCTTTGGTTGGTTTTTCTTCCCGGTATAACATTTTAATTAAAGTAGATTTTCCTGAACCACTAGCACCAATTACGAATACAAATTCTCCCTTGTTGATACTAAGGGTTAAATCAGCGATGGCTGCTACACCATTTTTATATACTTTATAACAATTTTTTATCTCAATAAATCTCATGAATACCTCCTACTAGTTTAGAATCATTATATCATAATTTCTACTTTTATTAAATACTAAATATTTCCATAATAAAACTTAGAATTTCTTCTAAGTTAATTCGTTGTAGCTCTAAATCCTACTTTTGCACTTAATGAACCATTTAATAACTCAATTTGATTTACATCTGGATCATTGCTTAACCATATATATAAACGATAAGAAGCGGTTTCTCCTTTATTTATGGAAATACCATTTTGTAGTGCTAAGTTGGTTCCCGTTGTAGCACTAGCAAAATCACCACTGGCAATTTCACTTGTACCGGCTCCATCGTATAATGCCCATTTTACATAAGGACTTTTTAAGTTATCTGAAATCGTTAATTCTGTTAAAAATAAATTGTATGTTGCAGTAGCTGCATCTGCATCTGCTGGAAGAGTTACACTAAAAGCAGTATAATCTCCTTCTGTCAAAACATCATTATCATTGATTAAAGAAGCACCACTAGCATTAATTAATCGTTCTGTTGTAAAGTTCATGGTAAGTTCACCACTCGTTATGTTTGTCCCTTGATTGCCTGGATTAACTTCTTCTACTGTATTTAAATAATAAGCATAAGATACGCTAATTCCTATAATTATAATGGACATTACGATAATTAATGATGCTAATATAAGTCTTTTTTTGGTATTATCTTTTTGTTCTACATTTTCCATAATATGTCACCCTATTCTGTTTTAATTATACTAGAAAAATGTCATTAAGGCAATACCCTTTTTACAAAGAAAAAAACATTCCTAACGAGAATGTTTTTCTGATTTTTCTGCTGTAATTTGTTTGTCAAAATGAACTGCTAATAATGAAATTTGATAAAAACTTAGGAAATCATATATTTTTCTCATGAATACCATTTCTCTTAATTCAGGTTCTAAGTTTATTTTGTAAGCAACCATTGAGTATTGAACTCCATAATTAGTAATTCTTTCTATGATTTCATCTCTAAGTTCTGTATCTGCTAAAATTCTTTTTAGTAGTTCTAAATTTGTTGTTGTTCTAGCAACGTCACCATCCACTTCTGCTGATAGTGCAGCTCCTAGAGAAGCAGTAACATAATTTTTTACTTCATTTGTATACTTTACAGCATCTTGTTTTGTCATTGTAATATTCATTTTAAAATCCCCCTTCCAAAAGATGTTATCTATATTATCATACTTTTTTTACTTTGTCAAATCTTTTATTCTACAATATTTAGACCATTGTCTTTAATATGTTTAATAAACTGTTCTTGGAATGATTGTAAATCTTTTTGTTCTAGAGTTTTAAAGTCACTTCCTAATGTGTATCTGATTAAATATTTGTTTTCATAAACTTCGACTAAATGATAATTTTTAATTAATTTATTTAAGAAAGTTTTTAGTACTTTTTCTAAATCTTCGTATTTTTTATTTTCTAGAATAATTGTATAATCTAGCTCTACTTCGGGATATTTGCTTATTTCTTTGGATAAAATGGTATCCTTATTTAGTTTAACATATTTATCAAAGTCAATATCAATCGTTACAATTGCTTTTTTCTTACTTAATTTATTTGTGCAAGATTTATTTAAAACATTTAAAGTACCAATTTTATTATTTTCAATATTAATTATTTTTCCTAACGTTTTATCATAATAATCTAATTCATTTATATTACTTGTAAAAGTGATCTCTTTATTTTTTAATACTTTAAATATATATTTTACGATTTTCTTTGCTTCATTATATATACTTTCTAAATTCTTTTCATTATCCGTTAAAATTATGCTTAAAACACGTTTATTTTTATTATTTTCAATGATTGTACCAATTTCAAATATTTGGAATTTTCCATAATTTTTGAAGTTTTCTTTTACAATATTCATTAAAGATAAACTTAAATCATCTCTTAATATATTATTTGCTTCTTTACCAAGAATACTTACATTTTTCTTTTCAATATTTAATTCTTTTAAAGTTTCTGTATCATACCATATATAACTATGAACTTCATGCATATCATATTTTGATGCTAGTAAATGTTTTACTTCGTATTCTTGATTATAAATTGTTTCATGTTCAGTTATTGTTAAATCAAGTTTAAGTGGTTTTGGAACAAAGTTTTCTAATCCATAGATTCTTGCTATTTCTTCGATTAAATCTTCTTTAATTTTAATATCTTTCGTTGCTCGAAAGGTTGGTACTGTTACATCATAAAAATTGTTTTCTACTTGAACTTTAAAACCTAATTTTTCTAAAATTTTTTTAACCATTTCATCTTCTAAAGTTTTACCCATATAGTTTGATAATGTTTTCTTATCTAATATGATTTGTTCTTCTTTTAATACATTTGGATAAACATCTGTTAAATTGGATGCAATAACCATATCTGGATTTTGTTCTTTTAAAAGATAAGCTAATCTTTTGATAGCTAGGTCTGTCATATTTGGATCTAGGCTTTTTTCATAACGAGCAGACGCTTCTGTTCTAAGTCCTAATTTTGCTGCACATCTTCGGATTGATCCAGCATTAAAACAGGCACTTTCTAAGAAAATACTTGTTGTATCGGGAAGTATTTCGCTATCAAGCCCTCCCATAACACCAGCAATACCAAAATATTTATCCCCATTTTTAATCATTAACATTTCATTTGTTAGTTTTCTTGTCTCTCCATCTAATGTTGTATAAGTATCTCCTTCATTTGCTAAGCCTACTTCAATATTTTTTACTACTCTAGCATCAAAGGCATGCATTGGTTGGCCTAATTCCATCATTAAATAGTTTGTTAGGTCTACTAAAAGTGAAATTGAACGCATACCTACATAATATAAAAATATTTGCATATCTAATGGTGTTTTATTATTTTTGATGTTTTCAATTTTTAATCCGGTATAACGGTAACATAAGTTATTATCTTTGATTACAATATCTAAATCTTCTAAATCACTCGCTATTTCTAAAATATCTAAAGGTAATAGTTCATGATTTGTGATAGCACATATTTCACGAGCAATACCATAATGTCCCCAAAGGTCTGGTCTATTCGTAAGGGATTTATTATCTATTTCGACAATAATATCATCAATTGGTAAATATTCTTTGATATCCTTGCCAACGCACCAATCATCGGGTAGTTCCATAATACCATCATGACTATCACTTATTCCTAGTTCTCTTCCACTACAGCACATTCCGTTTGATAGGATTCCTCTTAATGGTCTTGCTTTTATTTCTTCACCATCAATATGTCCACCAACACGTACGTAAGCGGTTTTTAGTCCAACACGGACATTTGGGGCACCACATACAACCACTATTGGTTCAGTTTCTCCTGCATCTACTTTTAATACATGCATATGATCACTATCAGGATGAGGCTCACACTCGATGATTTCGGCAACTACAACATTATCAAATTTATTACCTTTAACCTCAACATTTTCTACTTCTGCAGTTCTTAAAGTAAAAGTGTCCCATATATTTAACCAATCGATATCTTCTGGATTTTTAATATGACTTTTTAATTTATTACATGATATTAACATAATATACCTTCTTTCTTAATTATTTTTTATCAAAGCGATTATTATCCCTATTATAAACTTTATCTATTTTTCTTTTGAAACTCTTTTCTAAATCGACTCCTTCAGCGTTAGCGTTACAAATTAGTGAAAATAATATATCTCCTATTTCTTCTTCTAAATCTTTTAAATTTTCTTCACTTTTATTTGGTTTATCCCCATAAATACGATTCATTACTCTGGCTAATTCTCCTACTTCTTCGGTTAAAGCTGCCATTCTTGATAAAGGACTAAAATAAGGTTTCGTAAATTGATTTGCCCATTCTTCTACTACGGACTGCATTTCATTTATTGTCATAATATTCTCCTATTTTATATTGAATTCACTTAAATAACGAATATCTCCACTATTTAAGACTCTGATATCATTAATTTTGTATTTCATCATGGCAAGTCTTGTTAAGCCAAAGCCAAAGGCAAAGCCAGTATATTCTTCTGGATCAATGCCACCAGCCCGAAGTACATTTGGATGAATCATACCGCTTCCAACCATTTCGATCCAACCACTATTTTTGCAGGTTGGACATCCTTTTCCTCCACAAATAAGACAAGACATATCCATTTCATAACTTGGCTCTGTAAATGGAAAGAATCCAGGTCTTAATCGTACTTTTACATCTTCATGGAATATTTCACGGAGTAAATTTTGCATTACGTAAAGTAAATTTTCAATTGTTACTCCTTTATCGATTACCATTCCTTCAATTTGGTGGAACGTATTTTCATGATTGGCATCTAGGTCTTCATTTCGAAATACTCTTCCTGGTGCACAAATTCGAAGTGGTGCACTGTAGTTTTCCATCGCATGAATTTGGTTATCACTTGTTTGGGTACGTAAAAGCATACCATTATTTAAAAAGTAAGTATCTTGCATATCTCTTGCTGGATGGTCCTTTGGTACATTTAATGCTTCAAAGTTATAATATTCTGATTCCATTTCTGGACCAGATACAACCGTAAATCCCATTTTCTTTAGTATATCTGTTATTTCATGGGCAATAATTGTTACGGGATGTAAAGATCCTGTTTCTACTTCATAATCCACTGTATCATCAAATGAAATGTTATTTTTATTTTCTAATTCTTCTAATTTTTGATTAATTAGATTTTCCATTTCTTTTTTGGTATTATTGATTAGACTACCGTATTTTTTCTTATCTTCTATACTCATATCTTTTAGGCTTGATAGAATACTTGCTATTTCACTTTTTTTACCAACATATTCTGATTTGATATTTAAAATATCGGCTTCTTTGGTTGCTTCATCTAATTTTTTGGTTAATTCTTCTTTTAAACCTCTTAACTTTTCTTCCATTTTTTCTCCTCCTATAAAATAAAAAAATTCTAGAACATTGGGGCGAATTATATCCGCGGTACCACCCAAATTCTAGAATATCTAGCACTCTTTCGTTTATAGCACGACATACTATTAAAACTCCTAAGTTTGAACTTCATAACTTTATTTATCTAAAAGTAATCTCAGCCTAGTCACTTTTTCTCTTTTTAAGAACTTAAAGTTATTACTTAAAACTTAATCAACGTTTATGAA
Source organism: Bacilli bacterium (assembly GCA_017888105.1). Lineage (GTDB taxonomy): Bacteria > Bacillota_I > Bacilli_A > RF39 > UBA660 > Caccenecus. The sequence continues at coordinate 17,446 of JAGHGS010000057.1, read as the reverse complement.
CCTATTTTAGCACTATCTTTTTTAAATTTCAATCCTTATTTTAAAATATTACCTAAGCCAAAGAAACTATTTAAATGTTCTAAATTTTGACTATCTTTATTTGCTTCTAATATTTTATCTATATCATTAGTTGTTAAATTTTGGTGCATGCCAATTACTTTATCATTTTCGATATGAATATAATAAAGAGTATATTTATCATTTAATTTTTTTATAATTAATCCATCATTATACAATATAGAATCTTGAATTCCTAATAAATAAAGAGAAAAAACTTCATATAAATTTTCTGATAAAGCGATTTCTTCACTTCGACCAATTACTTCTTTTAATGACCGAATTATACTATTTAATTTTCCAGATGTTTTTTGTTCATGTGGGTCTTCATCTATAAATGTAGAAGTTTCTCGTTCTAGTTCTTCTATTATGAATAACTCTAAATTATCAATATTGAAAGGAGATAGAAAAATACCGTTATGTACATTTGAATACATCGTTTGATTTATATCTTTTAAGCGAATCTCATTTAAAACTTCTATATAATCTTTAAAATGAAGTCGATATTTGCGAGCATCTGCTAGAGGAATACGGAATTCTTCGCTAAAGTCGATGTCTTTTTCTTTTTCTAAATCCATTATAATTTGGTTAGCATTTTCATCATACACTTTAATGTCATAATTGTAATCTGTAATCCAGTTTAATTCTTCTATTTTAGATAATTTTCTAAGAATCGTGTATTTATCACTTATTATTAACTCTATTTCATTTTGCTTTCCATCTAACTCTTTAAAAGTTATTTTGATATGATTTATGCTTTTTTTGTTCTTTATAGAAATTGCCATTAATCCTTTTTCCAAAAATAGTGTTAATTGCAATAGTTGATCTTCGCTTTGACAAGTTTCTATTTTTTCTTGAATTTCTGGATATGAAGAAATTAATTCGAAAAAGATATCTTCTGATACTGATAAATATATATGATTAAAATTTATATTTTCAGGCAATTCTTTGCTAAATGCATCTATTATTTCTTTAAATATTTTATTTTTCTCTAAATCATAAGGCATTAAACTTATCATATCTTGAAATATTTCTTGAAACATATAATATCACTCCAAGTAATTATTTTAGCATATTATGGATAAAATGCAACATATAAAAATCCCAAATAGTTTATCGAATTTTTGATATGCCAAAAATTTTTTTAGGTTTAACTGCAAGTAATTGATTTTATTATAAAAATGGATTATAATTAATTTAGTAGAGCACTAGGACTTCGTGCCTACTCTTTGTTGGAATAGACATGGACTTCTATATTATCAACGATAATATAAATAGTCGATGTCTTATTATTTGCCTTAAAAAGACTCATAATAGAAGCTAAAATTGCTTTTAGTTTCATTAGCTACTTCTACTAAAACCAAAAACCCCTTAAAGGAAGTAAGTTTATAGTAGGAAAAGAAAAACACTAATAGACATTAGTCCTAATGCTCAAGACTTTATTTGAAATATAACCTATTAAAAAGCAAGGAAAAGCATTCGACAAATTCCGATGACTTCCCACATCTGTGTCGAAAATTAAAAAGGAATCCATTATTTAAATCTGGTTTCTTAACAAAAAAAGAACTAAATTAATAGTTCTCTGCTTTAAGTTCCATAAAACTTTGTGGATGAGCACATACTGGACAAACCTTTGGAGCTTCTGCACCAACGTATACATGTCCACAATTACGACATACCCATACTACTTCTTCACCACGAGCGAATACTAAATGATCATCAATATTACCAACTAATTTTAAGTATCTTTCTTCATGGTGTTTTTCTATTGCTGCTACCCCTTCAAAAAGGTTTGCAATACGGTCAAATCCTTCTTCTCTTGCTACTTCAGCAAATTCCTTGTACATTTCTGTCCATTCATAATTTTCACCTTCAGCAGCATCTTTTAAATTTGTTAAAGTATCCGGAATTTTGCCTCCATGTAATTCTTTGAACCACATTTTTGCATGTTCTTTTTCATTGTTAGCAGTTTCTTCAAAAATAGCTGCAATTTGTTCATATCCATCTTTTTTTGCTTGTGATGCATAATAAGTATATTTATTTCTTGCTTGTGATTCACCAGCAAAAGCAGCCATTAAATTAGCTTCTGTTCTTGAACCTTTTAATTCCATAATTATTACCTCCGTTTAATATTATATCTAAATTTATTTTAAAAGTAAATAAATAAGAATGTTATTTACATTAAAAAGTATATTTATTATAATAGTAAATATATTTTGAGGGAGTTTATGAAAAATTTATATTCTATTTTTAATTTAAACTACGATGCGTCTTTATTAGATGTTTGTAAGGCTTATCAAAAGAAATGTATGGAAATGCCTTCTTTTATCTTTTACTATACCAAGATTTTAAAAATATTTATAAATCCTTTTTATAAACTGTTTTATGATTCTTTACTTTTTCAAGTTGATATACGTTTATTAATGTTATTTCCTAAATCTTTAAATGAAGATGATGAATATGAACTAGCTATGATTATTTTTTATATGGAAAGTTTAAAAGATTATATTTATGATTCTAAATATTTTTCTAGTAATAAAAGATATTTACTTTTATTAGAGAATTGGTATGATGAATTAGAAAATATATTAATATCCTTAAAAGGGTATATTCAAAATTTTTATTTAAGTTAAAAAGAATGCTTTTAGGCATTCTTATCTTTTATTAAAGGATCATCAAAATCATCATTTGTATATACTTCTACCGATGGATGAACCTCTATTTTTTTATCTTCTTGTAAAGGTGCGATTGGTTTTATTTTTGGCTTTTTTTCTCCATTTGTATTCGCATCTACAAGATAACCAATTAATGCAAAAATTAAAATTAAAGAAATTACTAAAAACCATATATAATTATTTAATAGAAAATCAATTAATGTATCCATTAGAACCTCCTAATTTTATTTTATGCATTTTATTTATGAAATACTTATATTTCCACTTTTAGGAACAATGTGAATCCAAGTATTACCATCATTTACAGTAATCTCATCCCCATTTTCATATCGATAAACAGTTTGACTAGATCTTGAATCTTTTTCCCAAGTAATAGGGATTGATTTTCCTTCTGTAATAAAATATCCTTTACCACTGCCAATATTGTCTAAATCTTGGCGGCCTTTATTATCTCCGGCAATTGTTGTATTTCCTACTTCGTAGACAATGATGTTTTTTACTGTGTATTGTTCTTTTGTTTCATAATCTGTGTGTTCTTTATCATTGACAAATTGTTTATATACTTTTGAATCACTATCATATATATAATTTGTTGTAGAGCTACCAGAATATTTAATATCAATATTTAGAGCATCAGTTGAACCTTCTGGTAAAGTAACCGAAGTTGCACTATAATCTAATAATAAATCTTTATTTGTTTCTTTTCGATATCCTAAACGATCTACTAAATTTGATAGTTCTTTTAAATTGGTGAAAGCTTTATGTTCTGTACTTACTCCACTAATGTTTTGTCTAAAGAAGTAAGGAGAACTATAAGTTAATCCGTTTAAATTATCAATATCTAAACTAGATATGTCACTTTGAGCTTGTGGAGACCATCCCCAATGAACATAATAAGCATCATTTTCTAAGACATAGTCAATATAGTAATGTCTTGCACTACGAACATTTCCTATTACTTCATTTGTTTTATCTTTAAATAAGGCTAGGTATCTTGTAATTCCACCTTCTACCACCATTTCATAAACTAGATATGCATCTTGCAAGCCGGTATGATAAGGTCTTGCTGCACCAATATTATTAATCATTACAGCATATGGTCTTGATGTACTATCTAAATCTACTACTTGAACAGTAGGTTCTTCTTTATTTTCACTTTTATTTTTGGATTTGTTGTTATTTTGTTCTTTATCATTTGACATTAATAAAACTCCGGAAGTTATTCCTCCGACTAATAAAATAGCAATTACTAATAAAATAATTACGTTTTTCTTCTTTAACTTTTTTTTCATTCTTACACCTCTATTTTGTAATTTAAGTATAGCACAAAAAATTGGTTTTGGATAGCTTATTTCTTTGTTAGAGTTCTTACCATCTTTTTTTCCTTTTTGATCACTTCTAATCCTGTTATGTTTCCAGCATCATCACGTTTTAATTCAACTGTTCCAATTTCTTCGCCATTATATTCTAATTCAATCTCATCATTGGTAAAAGAAAATTTTTTAAATGTATAATCACCAGCGGTAAGACTAAATGTTTCATAATCAAAATAGCCTAATTCAATATATGTATTTAATTTTTCATAATTACTAGATGAGACCCTTAACTCCATATTTTTATTTCCTTCAATTATGACTTTATTAATGCAATCATAATTTATGTATAAATCATTTAAAGATTCTGGTGCTTTTAAATAAATCGTTTTACCATTTTCTAGAGGTGAAAAACAGTAAATATTTAAACTGGCTGTCCCTTCATTTATTTCATAAGTTGATATTTTTTTACTATCCACTATAATTAGATGTAAATATTTTGCATTTATATTAGGTAGATAAGTGCTAATATCATTTTGAGATAGGATATCAAAGATAGTGAAATGCCATTCTTTTTTTATATTTGCTAAAATATCATCAACATCACTTTCTTTATAATTTTCATGTTCCTCTAGATATACATTACCATTTTTTTCAGAAACTTTTTTGATTACTTCTAAGATATCTTTATTGCTTTCTTCATCAAATTCATTCCCATACTCAATAAAAAGGGTTGATTCTTTAGCTTTGTCAATAGCAGTATTTATATTGTTTACATCTACAATAGGGTAACTAAGATATATTCCTAAATTTAAATCTTCTATATTTAACTTATTAAAATCAATGTTATATAGATAAGAAGGAATGTACATGATATCTTTAAAATTAGAATCAATTTTAGAGTATACTTCGATAATTTCATTTAACTTGTCATAATTCACTTCACCTTTTTGTTGGTCAACGATTATTAAATTATCAAGATCACCATATTCCACTAAAACGGTTTCACTATCTAGATTATCAATTAATGATTTTAGCTCTTCTTCATAATTCGGCTCTAAAAGACTTTTTTCATCTTCGATTGGTAGTTCGACAACATACCTTTCATGTTTTTCTTCTTCTTGAATAGTTTCCTTTTTTTCTCCACAGCTTACTAAACCACTTATAGTTAATCCAGCTAGGATTCCAGAAATTATCGGCTTTATTTTTCGCATTTTTATCCCCTCCATTGGAGTTATATTTTATATCAATTTTATTTGTTTGTAAAGAAAAAGTAAGTGCGGTACTTACTTAGTTTGTCTTATTCGTCATATAAACTACGGCTTCTGCTCCTTCACTGGCAGCATTAATAATTTGATAAATTTCTTTTTTCGTTACATCCCCACTTGCATATACTCCTTTAATATTTGTTTCGTGATGTTCATCTACTAAAATATAGCCATCTTCCAAATTAACACCACTATTAATTAAAAAGTCGGTGTTAGGAATAAATCCAACATAAATAAATATTCCTTTTACATTTAGTTCTTTTTGATCTTTTAAAGTAATTCCTGTCAAAACATCATTCTCAATTTTTAATCCAGTTACTTCATTGTTTAATATTAATTCAATATTACCCTTTTGTTTTACATCTTGTATTAAAGTATCTTCACCACGAAATTCATCTCTTCTGTGGATAAGATAAACTTTATTCACAATATTTGCTAAGTATAGCGCTTCACTTAAAGCAGATGAACCTCCTCCAATAACAGCTACATCACTATTTTTATAAAGAGCTCCATCACATAAAGCACAAGTACTAATTCCTCTTCCTAAAAATTTTTCTTCATTTTTTAATCCTAACATTTTAGGGTGTCTTCCACTTGCGATTAAAAGATATTTTGCTTCATAAACATTATTTGGTGTTTTTACTTTTTTTATTTCTTCTAAAATAACATCTGTTATTCTTTCTAACTTGTATTCAATTCCTAATTTATTTACTTCATCAAATAAATTATAGGCTAAATCTGGTCCTGAAATGGAACTAATTCCAGGATAATTTTCGATTTTATTTATTTTATTAATGGTTCCTCCCGGTGCACTTCCTTCTAAAAGTAATACATTCATTCCAGCACGTTTGGCATAAATACTAGCACTTATACCAGAGATGCCCATTCCGATAATAATTAAATCATACATTATTTTTTCTCCTTTTTAACCACTCTTTTTTCATTAATATCGTTATATAAATTTTCATATTTTCCTTTTCGACTTAAATATATTAAATATCCTAAGCCCGCGATAAACAAAATAGCGGATATAATTTGGGCTACTTTAAATCCTCCTAACATTAGAGAATCGGTACGCCATGCTTCAATGAAGAAGCGTCCGAAGCTATACCACATTAAATAGATACAAGTAGTAGCACCTATCTTAATATATTTCATTCTTCTAATAATTAGAAGGATAATAAACCCGAGTAAACACCATAATGATTCAAAATAGAATGTGGGTAAATAATAAATACCCCCTATATTCATACCATCAATTATAAATTCTGGAATTCGTAAATTTTTTAATTCTGCATAAGTTGTTGCAATTCCATGGGCCTCTCCATTAAAGAAATTTCCCCATCTTCCAATTGCTTGTGCAAGAATTAAACTTGGTACAGCCATATCTAGTAACTTTAAAAAATTTAAGTGATACTTTTTGGCAAAAAAGAGAACCGTTAGAACTCCCGCTATGATACCACCATGAATGGCTAGTCCTCCATTCCATATTGCAAATATTTCTAATAAATTGTTCTTATAATAAGAAAAATTGAATATTACATAATAGAGTCTTGCACCAATAATACCGATTATAATTGCCCAAAAACATATATTGAAAATTAAATCTTTGGGATATTTAAATCTTTTTGCTTCCCGTTCTAATAAAATTATACCAAGCACAATTCCGATTAATATTAAAACGGAATACCAGTGAATATCTATTCCAAAAAGACGAAACATAATTGGATCCATAAAATTCCTCATTTCTAAATTTATTATACACTATTTTGTTCTTTCCTAAAAGGGAGAACTTTTTTATCTATTACATCTAAGAACAAACTGATGATTACAAATAGCATGCAACCGGAAAATAACCATAAAGGCATCCAGTCAAACCCAAATAGATAAACGGAATAACCAGCTAAACTTGATAAATTAATCAAGATCGGAATATATATTTTTCTTTTATAAATAAAGAACCATATGACTGATAAGATATCCGCCATGAACATGTATCTTTCATGCATAAATGGTAAGAAGTAGACCGCTATTAATATACCAAGTAAACCTATGCTCATTATTTCTTTTTTACTGATTTCTTTTTTTCTTTTTAAAAAGTAGATTAATAATCCTAAAAATATTAGTCCCGTTATGATAAATAATACCATACCAATTGTTTTTATATTTGGTAGTAATTGATAGATATTAGCTAAATTTCTTGTTAAATAAACAGAATAATCAGTTGTTTGTTCTAAATAGGTTGTAAAACAATTCACAAGGGGCATACCCATTAAGATAACTGGTAAACACATTAATATGTTTCCTAAAGGAATTAGTAAGAAATTTAGAATAGAAAACTTTTTATTTACAAAATAAAGAATCATATATAATGGTAGAATGAAGATAAATTGAAGTTTGAAGCTAAAGGCAACTCCTAAACTTAAAAATGATAGTGAATATTTTTCTTTTAATAGTAAATAGATTGATAATAAAACAAAAGTTGTATAAATACTATCACATTGGGCCCACATAGAACTATTTAATATAACGGTTGGTAATAATATAATTATAATCCAACATAAATAAGCATACTTTCCTTTTGTTAGTTTTTTTACAATTAAGTAACCCATAAAACCCATTAATATGTCAAATACTACTGATAACATTTTAATTTTTACAATCGCACTACCTGGCAAAAATGTTAATAAATAAAGTAAAATTAAATAAGGAGGATTATAATTTCCTAGACCATTCACTATACTTGTTAATCCTTCTTCTGAAAGAGTATTATACCAATTTAGTAAAAATCTTTTATAATCGCCACTTTCAAACGAAAAAAAACAGTATTTTATTAAAATACTTCCCAAGATCACACTGATTAATATTACTGTTTTTTTATTTATAATTTTCTTTTTAGTCAATTATTTCAGCTCTCTTTCAATTATATATCTTGGTCTATGTTTTGTTTCGCTATATATTTTACCCACATACTCACCAATTAAACCTACAGATACTAATTGTACTCCTCCAATAAACCAAATTGATAACATAATAAATGCCCATCCATCAACGGTATTACCGAGTATTTTAACAATAATTGTATAAATAATCATAATGATACTAATAAATAGCATAATAAATCCTAAAGTTGTTATCATTTTGAGTGGTTTTACACTAAATGAGGTAATTCCATCCCAAGCAAAAGATAGCATCTTTTTTAAAGGGTATTTTGATTCTCCAGCTGCTCTTTCTCCTCTTTCATAAGTAGCAACTGATGTTTGGAAGCCTATTAGAGGTACGATTCCTCTTAAAAATAAATTTACTTCATCAAAATGTTCTAATTCATCTAACGCTCTTTTGCTCATTAGCCTACAATCCGCATGATTAAATACTACTTCTACTCCCATTACTTTCATTAATTTATAGAAAGATTCAGCCGTAAATCTTTTAAACCAACTATCCTTTTTACGAGAACTACGAACGCCATAAACAATTTCAGATCCTTTGTTATTTTCTTCAATCATTTTATCAATAACGTTAATATCATCTTGTAAGTCGGCATCCATACTAATTGTAATATCAGCATATTTTTTAGCAGTCATAAGTCCTGCTAATAAAGCATTTTGATGGCCTTTATTACGTGAGAGTTTTACGCCAACAAATAATGGGTCTTCGTTATGATATTCTTCTATAAGTTCCCAAGTTTTATCTTTGGAACCATCGTTTACAAACATTACTCTACTTTCTTTACTAATCTTTTTTTCTTTGATTAGATTTTCCATTTTTTCTTTTAATTTTTTTTTGGTTAATGGTAATACTTCTTCTTCATTATAACAAGGTATTACTAAATATAATATTTTAGCCATTTTTCCACCTCTAATTTCATTATAACAAGCTACTTCTTTTTTCTCAAGACTTTTGTTTCTTTTTTACTTACTATGTATTCGTTTAAACTGAGCCATTCTATTCCTAATATTAAAATTGATAAGATAAGATAAGAAATGATACTCATATAAGTTCTTTCGCATCTATAATCTACTCTAAAAATAAAGGTATCACTTGTTTCTTCATCATTTACATAAACAGAGCCATTATTATATGCTTTATAATATTTTGATTCGTTATAAGTTCCAACACTTAACACCGATTCACCAGAAATTTTTGATATTTCAATTCGGTAACAAGTGTTTTTTGTAGGATTTATATCATCAAATTTAAATTTGTGATTGCTTCCATCTTGGATATTACTACTATTAAATTCTTCTTCTACTAATAATTCATTATTATCATCGTATAATCTAAATAGATAAATACTTTCTTCTTGTTCATTACTATTATTTAGACGCACTCTTATCTCATTAAAGGTATCACTAGTTGTGAATGTTTGACTAATTGTGTCTCCTCCTATTTCTATCTCTGTAAATCCACGATAAGATAATACGCGAATATCTTCATATGTATTTTTATCTAATGTATATTTTGGAAAATTAATTGTTAGTAAAAAGAAAGTTATCAACATTAAAATAATACTTCCAATTTTTAAAATTTTCTTTTTATGGAGAGTAAGAGTCTTTAAAACTTTAATTGTACCTTCCTTTTTTTCTTCTCCTGTCATTTTTTCTTTATCATTTATTTTGGAATAAATTAAGCCTAAAGGAATAATCATCCATGGCAAGAAAGATAGACTATATCTTTGGGCTGCTTCCCATATAATATAGAAGAGAATTGCTCCAAATAATCCAATATAAATAATTGCATCATAATTGTACTCAATTTCTTTTTTTCTAAATATTTGATATGCTCCTAAAAGAATCATAAAACTAATATAGGTTTTTAATATTTGTAAAGTATATTTTAAGAAAATATTGGTATTACCATAACCTCCTAAATATTCATAAATACCAGTTCCATCGGCAGTATTATTTAATTTGGCTGAGATGCCATAATTACCACTGGACCAAGTACGCGCTATTTTCATTCCTTCTAACTTGATTAAGCCAATGGGTCCTAGCTCATTAACTCTTTCCTTTATTACTTCTATATTTGCTTCTTTTTTATCTTCTTTTGTTTCTTCATTAAATGTTAAATCATGATCTGGGCTATTATAACCACCGGTGTATTCTTCATTTAAGCCCATCATAATCCAGTGTGTTATTGGAAATGAGGCATTTTCATCTAAGTCTATTTCAAAGCTATTTTCAACTACTTTAAATCCAAAGAAACCTATTATTAAACCTAAGAATAAAGCAAGATATATTTTTATTTTATTTGTTACTTGTTTATTAATTAAAATATATCCTAAAGTTGCGATTAAAAGAATTGCTACAACTATACGTACCTTTAAGCCTATTAAAAAAGTAATACCTGATAAAATTCCTAAGATTATCTTATTTCTTGGGCTAGTTTCTTTTATGCATTTAATTATTAAATATAGGCCAATGACGGCGAATGGCATACATAATGTATCGGTATAAAAGTAAGATGAGTATAAATAAAAGATAGGATTTATTACCATGAATATTAAAGCAAGTAACCCGGCTTTTGGCCCCTTTAGTTCTTTTCCTATTAAATAAATGAAATATCCAGTTAAAGCCATAAATAAGGCATTAAATATCGTCCCCATTAACAATACATTCGTACAACCAAAGATACTTCCTATTTTAGTAAATCCATAAACAAATATTAGTAAAGGAATTTGATTGGTGTATTTAGAAAAGTAAGGTCCGGTTATAGTTAAACTATTTTCACTCATCATACGATTAACATATTCAATAATATGAGATAAATCTGTAACAGATGATATTGGTAAAAATATACCAATTAATAATAAACCGATAAAGAATAATATGCTTAGAATAATAGCAATTATCTTTATTTTTTTATCAGATAGTTTAGCTATTTTTTTATAAATAAACTTAAATAAAAAGAATGTTATAATGGTACCAATTATTACAATTAAAGGTGATAGTTTTTGGTCTATTCCATAAAAAGCACTAACTACTGTAATATAGAAAAAAATAATCATTAGTATGCATATTATCACTTTATAGCAACCATTAAAAAATTTAGTCATAAGTTACACCTCTTTAAGTAAACTTTAATTAATAATATTATATCTATAAACTATATAAATTTCAATATATCTAATAAAAGAAAAAACACTAGTTAAAACTAATGTTTTAAGATACCACATATGGATTAGAACTAGTGCCATCACCTGAAGAAAATTGGGTGTCAGCCTTCAGATTAATTACTGGACGAACACCATATGCACTATTCACAGTTGTGTCGCTAATGCCTGAACCCGCATGGAACATGTAAGCACCACTGTTGTCGAAGCTACGCGGAGACATGGTCCAGTAGGTTTGGCCTGTATATAGGTAATAACTTGTATTACTTCTCCCATTAACTCCGCCTGCGTAGGCTACTTCATCGGCTGTAATTAGTCCTATTGGATATTGTAAAGCTTTATTTCCTTTATTACTACTTCTTATTGTGAATAAATCACTACTATTTGTGCATTTAAAGCTTGGTTTTTTATTTGTATCTAGTCTATTATATGCTGCATAAAATGTCTTTGTTGTTCCTGTACCAGTTCCACTAGATGGTGTCCTATCATTACAAAATCCGGTATTTGTATCTATTTTATCTGCATAACTTGTTAGATTACTACTATACCATGCGTTTAAACTTCTAAGTATCGTACTATTAGTTGTTGTTCCGTGGGTATTTTCGCTTTCATATTTAAATCCTACATATATATTATTATTATCACTTGAATTAAATGCACTTGTTCCTATTTGTGTTCCTGTTCCGGTGACTATTGCACTTATTCCACTATAGATTAATCTTAATGTTCCGTCTCCATTGATTCGGATAATTCGCCAGTAGAATCCTCCAAAACGAACCCAGTTATCTGTTACATTTCCTGCAAAATAATAGGTTGTTCCATCATCGTCTTCTGCTTGATAAATTGTTCCCGTGGTGTCTGTTGTTAAAGTAGTACTGAAATTATCACGTGTAGCGATGGTTTTACTCGCAATTATATCTTGGATGGTTATTCTTTTTTCATCGAAATACAAATAGCATTTTGTTCCTTTAGTGGTCATTGGACTTACACTTAAACTTTTTGTTGCTACATCATAAGATAGTGAGATGTTATCATCTCTATTTCCATCTATAGTACAATAACTTTCCTCCTCATTTAATACATATCCTGATTCTGGAATGGTATTAGTTTTAGTGTAACCATCATCACTATTAATATATATTGCTACTGCATTTAAATCAGCCAAGCTATAATTAATGGTTCCATTAGCAAGTGGAATACTCTGAGTTGTTCTGTATTTTGCTCTTGTAAATGTTAATATTACTGCACTAACAATTAATATTACTACTACTCCAATTATGATATTTCTTTTTAAATGACTTTTCTTTAATACTTCAAATTTCATAAACTCTCTCCTAACATGATGCTAGGCTTCATTTTATTAATCATAAAAATAATCTATCATGGACATATGATAAGTTTCCTAGCTTACATATTAATTATAAATTTGAGTATCCTAAAAGTCAAGAAAAATAACACAATAGTGAGCTAAATATTTTTTAAAAAAAATTATAATGAGAGAATTAACTTGGTGGTTAATGTGAAATATAATATTGTACTGCAAAATACAAGAATAAACTTTAATTTAACTCAAGAAAAAGTGGCTAATATTTTAGGAATTGATAGAAGAACATATAATCATTATGAAATTGGCGAAAAAATTATTCCAATCAAACATCTTATAACTCTAAGTGATTATTTTAATGTGTCTATTGATTATTTACTTGGTTTAACGGATGTTAAGCAATATGATAATGTTACAAAGGCTGATAAGGTTGTTGCAGGTATTCGTTTAAAAGAATTTAGAAAAGAAAATAAATTAACTCAAGTTAAGCTTGCTAATATTTTAAATACTACTTTTTCTTCAATTGCTTTTAATGAAAAAGGAAGAAATTTTATTGCTACTCCTTTTCTTTATACTATATGTAGCAAATATCATATCTCTGCTGATTACCTCCTAGGTAAAATAAAAGAACCAAAATATTTAAAATAAATGGTTCTTTTTTATTTTCGACATAGATGTAGGAAAGCGTCGGAATTTGTCGAACGCTTTTTCTTGCTTTTTCATAAACTGTACTTCATAATATAGTCTTAGCGTTAGGGACAATGCATGCCTTTGTTCTTTTCCATTTCTATTTTTTACTTCTTTTACTCTTTAGAGGGGTTTGGTTGTAGAATTGAGGTGAGTAAAGTATGAAGGTTCGGTTAAAAGTAATTTTACCAAGAATAATAAAAATAGCATTGGTCCTAGAGATAACAACCAATGCTGAAAAACCAATAGGCATTAGGTTGTTTCCCTAACGCTTACAATTTAAGTATATCTTAATTTTGATATAAATACAATTTACAATTAATTTACAATTATAGTAATTAATTAAAATATGCAGAACAACTTGTAATTTATCAAGAATGTATATGGCATATATAATAATTTAACAAGTAAAATACAAGTATAAATTATTTTTTTCTAATCTATTCTATTAATATTTTTAATTGTGTAATATACCTCTAAATTTAATAATAATTCGTCAACACTTTTTACTACATCCCCTATTAAAATTTCCTCTTTCATATCATCACCGCGATTATCATATCATATATTTTTTAAATCTTCATGCTGTTCGACAAAACTTGTCAAAACTTCTAAAATAATACAATATTTCTTATTTTAATATGAATTGGCAATATTTTGAGCTTATTAGTGTAGAATTCTTAAAATTAAGTCTGTTCTCATGTAATAATTACCCTGAGGTATATATTATGGAGAAAGAGAGAAATTTGGCTTCTATTGAGGAGAAAGCTTATCAAATTAGAATAAAGAAAGAGATGACACAAAAAGAATTTGCAAAAATGTTAGATGTTTCAATTAGTTATGTTTCTAATTGGGAAAATGGTTATAATGAGATAACTATTCCCCTATTAAATAAGATTTGTAATACTTGTGATGTTTCTTTTGATTATATGATGGGGTTTAGTAAAAAGAAAAATAATACTACAAAATTAGTTGAAGTTGATAAAAAATATCTCGGTAAAAGATTAAAAGATATTAGAAGAAATGAAGGACTAATCCAAGAAAAAATGGCTAAAAGAATTAATACCTATCGTTTTTTAATTAGCGATTATGAAACAGGTAGAAAAAGTATTAGTACAGCAGACTTAAAACAAATTTGTGAAACTTTTGGGTATAGTGCTGATTGGTGTGTTGGTAAAATTACTGAATGCGTTCGCTATAAGCCAGTTAAAAAGTTGAAAGCTAGGGAAGTTAAAGGGTTGATTTCTAATTAAAAAAAAGAAGTAACATATGTTTTGTTGCTTCCTTTTAGATATTACTCCTTGAAATCGTTAATACTTATAATATTAGATTGAGATCAAAGATAAAATATGTACATAAGTAATACCTGTTGTACATATTTTTATTTTATTCACTCTCTATCTATTTATTAAACCTCTTTTTACCAGTTTATTTTAAGAGATATTCATACATATTATACTTTATTATATTGGCACTTAATGTAAAACGATTGGATACTAAATTGTTCATTTCTGTTACATATTCGCTAGTATTTTTTAAAGTCACTCCTTCTTTTAGAGTAAATTTACCGTTTTTGTAAGTTCCATAATCACTTACCCAACTTCGATTAGAAAATATTGCTAATCCTGGTGCATCGCTTAATATATCTTTTCCTACTATTAATCTTGAATCATATTCTACACCAAACAAATTTAATAAAGTTGGTAAAACATCAATCTGACTTCCTACTTTATCCACTTCTATTGTTTCTATCTCACTATTCCAAAGAATAAAATTACTACGGTTTACTTCTACTATTTCATCACGTTCATAGTCACTTAGTTCATTTACTTCATCTATTGTTAGTGTATATGGGTAATGATCTCCTACTAAGGCGATTACTGTATCTTCTAAAATTCCTTTTGCTTCTAAACCCGCTATTAAAGATTCTAATGCCTTATCTAATTCAATTTGAGTTGCTAAATAAGCTTTAACGTTATTTGAATAAGGTAAATCTTTGACATAATCAATGTTTTTTAAAGCAATTGAATTTCCTGTTGAATTATAAGCATAAGGAGCGTGGCCGGAAACAGTCACATAATAGGTTACAAATGGTGTATTATCTTGATATAATGGTAAAGTTTGATTGATCATGTCAACATCACTTGGAAGCCAACTACAATTAATTAAATCTTCCATACCATTACCACAGCCCATATAGGAAGTAAAGCCTAAAGTTTCCATTGTTTTTTGTCTACTATAATAGGTATATGTCCAATTATGATATCCATTTGCAGTATATCCAAGATTACTAAAGGCATTTCCTAAAGCATACGATATGGTTGGTTGGTACTTCTTCCAGTCCGATAATATAGATTGAGTAGGAATAAGTCCTGTTGTTGCTTGAAATTCCCCACCCGTTGTACTTAAAAAGACTGGTGAATAAAAATTATTAAAGACAAATCCTTCATGACTTAACTTATACAGAGTTGGAGTTAATTCTTTGTCAACTGCAATCATGTTAAATCCTTCAGCAAGAATAAATATTAAATTTTTTCCTTCAAACATACCAGTATATTCATTTTTATTCGTTGCATCACTATTTTTAAAATATTCTAACATACTTTTAATTGTTTCATTTGTTTCATTTGCCATAAGTGCGTCAAAATCAATTTCTATTTCATTATAAGTAGGGACTTCTTCTTCTGGTTCTTCCTCATCTGGAACGCTTGGTATATCCGGCTCCTCATTTATCGTCAATTTTTCTTCAAAGCCAAATAATACTCTTTTAATATCTAGTCTTGTATAAGTAAATAGTCCAAATTTTTCAACGGTTTTTGCCTCACTATTAATATTATAATATAAATTGTATGCAGAATAGGTTTCATTTCTATTAATGAATAAACATAATAAAGATAAAATCCAAATGAGAATTATTGCTATTAGACAAATAATAATTCTCTTTAAACTAGTTCTTTCAAAGCTAATTTTTTTGTGAAATATAATTAATAGAATGAGTGGTAGTAAATATAAAAGAACAACCCATATATTTTTTAAGACCACATCAAATATAATATTCGTAAAATCAAGGGCATTACTAGCTAGTCCTAATGTGTTAAATGAAAATATATTGCTGAATAATCTATGGAAGAAAAATTGAAAACAATAGTAAAATATTAATACAACACTTATTATATAAGTTAGAACCATATTTCCCTTATTTTTGAAAATATTTGTTATTAAATACAAGATTAAAATTATTGGAATACTAAAAAGTAAAGTTAAAAGGACGCCACTAAAACTTTTAGTGACGAATATTTTTGTTAATACTTCTAAATAGATGATAAGGAAACTTAAATAAAATATAACGTTAAACTTCTTTTTCATGTAATTTCACCTTAATAGTATTATATCAAAATTTTGAATATTTAAAAGATTAACTTTGCTTTTTTTTACTTTTTATGTATAATTGTGTTAGGTGAATTAAATGAAAAAAATATGGGATCTTTATCATAAGTACGAAGAAATTATTAATTATTTAATTGTTGGTGGTCTTACAACGCTTATTAGTTTGGCTGTAAAATATGGATTGTTATTTACCATATTGGATGCAAGTAACGCTATAGAATTACAAGTAGCAGTTATTATTTCTTGGATTATAGCGGTTGCTTTTGCTTATTTTGCTAATCGAATTTTTGTTTTTCATTCCAAATCAAAACAATATTTAAAAGAAGTCAGTGGATTTGTAGCGGGTCGAATTACCACTTTGGTTATGGAAATGGTTATTATGTGGTTCTTTGTTACATTACTTGGTTTAGATAGTAATTTATGGGTTATTATTTGGACGATTGTTGCACAAATTGTTGTTGTTGTTGGCAATTATATAATTAGTAAATTATTTGTATTTAAAAAGTAGGATGGCCTACTTTTTTTCTTATTCAATTAATTCTTTTTCTTTTTTTATTTTATTTTGCAAAAACTCTTTCTTTATTAGGGATATATGCTATAATGAGTGTAGGAGGTTAGGTAAG
>JAGHGS010000056.1 GCA_017888105.1 Bacilli bacterium | reverse complement strand
GTCCAAAAAGTTTCTAGAATCGATACAAAAGCAGATAGAGTTCCCCAAGAGTTCAAAGATTATATATCCGATAGAATTAAAAATGGTATTTCTCCTGATGTTATTTTAAATACTTTACCTGATAAATATAAAATGTTTAAAATATCTACTCCTACTTTGTATAGTTGGATCGATAAAGGACTTCTTGACTGTTGTAATCTTGATCTAAGAAACAAAGTATCTAGAGTTCGATACGGAACTAGTACAATAAAAAGAAATACTGTAAAAGGTCATCAATTAAACGGAAGAAGTATTGATAATTTATCCATAGAAGAAAAAGAAAATAGACCTTTAGGCATCGCTGAATTTGATACAGTAGAAGGTATTAAAGGTGGAGAACTTATATTTACAATAATGATTCCTTGCTTTTCTTTAATGATCGGTTTTAAAATACCGTTTAAAACACAAGAAGAAATAGGTAAAAAATTAGATGAATTAGAAAAACATTTAAAAAGATATTTTTATATATTATTTAAAAAAGTAATTCCCGATAACGGCCCTGAATTTACCAATTTTAGTATACTTGAAACCTCTATATTTCCTGATTTAGAAAAAAGAATGGAAGTATATTATACTCATACTTATGCTTCTTATGAAAAACCGCATATAGAAAATAATTATATCCTACTTAGATGGTTAATAAAAAAAGGTTTTGATATAACCGAATTATCCAGCAAAGACATCTTTGATATTATTAATCGATTAAATAATTACCCTAGGCCTATTAAGGACTATAAAACTCCCTTACAATTATTAGAAGAAAATTTAGGAAGTGAAATATTAGAACTTTTAAATTTACATCATATTCCAATTGAAGAATTAAATATGAAAGATATGATAATAAAAAATCAAGAGCGAACAATGTGAGTTCATCTTGACTCTTGATTTTTTATTTCATATCATCACAATATTTTACTCAACAAAGTTTCACTTTGTTGCTTATCAATTAAATAATCCGGATATCCATTTCGGATTTCCTAACTTAAATTAACCTTAAATATGAAGAGCTAGTAGATATTGATAAAATCATAGCAATGTATAAGGTGATTCGAGCAAATACCAAAAATAGAGGAAAACTTCATAAATTTGAATTATTTTATTCAAGTAATATTATTAGTATATTAAATGTCTTAAAATATAAAAAATATGAACATAGTCATTATAATGTCTTTTTAGTTCATGAACCAAAATACCGAATCATTATGAGTGAAATCATGAGTGATAAAGTAGTAAATCATTTAGTAAGTCACTATGTATTAGACCCTGGAATTACTCCTCATTTAATTCCCCAAAATGTTGCAACCCGAAAAGGAATGGGAACCAAAGAAGGAATCCGTTACGTAAAAAAATATATCAACAAACTAAAATTAAACTATGATAAAGTATATGTATTAAAATGTGATATCAAAAAATATTTCTATAGTATTGATCATGAACTAATATTACAAAAAATAAGCCGTTTTATAACCGACCCAGACGTATATAATTTAATTAAAAATATCATTGAATCAACCGATAATAAATATGTAAATGAATCGATTAAAAAAGTAATTAATAAAGAAATAAAAAGAATAGAAGGATTAAATATTTTAGATAAAGAAAACAAAATAGCCGAATTAAAATCGATTCCCTTATATGAAAAAGGCAAAGGCTTACCAATAGGAAATATGACCAGCCAACTTTTAGCCATTTATTTTCTAAATGATTTAGACCATTATATTAAAGAAAAACTTTATTGTAAATATTATGTCCGATATATGGATGATTTTATAATTTTTGATCCTGATAAAGAAAGATTAAAAGTAGTTAGAAAAGAAATAGAAGAAAAACTAAAAGAATTTAAATTAGAACTAAATAAGAAAACAAATATATATGATTTAAAACACGGTTTTGGATTTTTAGGTTATTATTTCTTTTTAAAAGAAAAAAGATTAATTATTAAAATCAATTCTAATACGAAAAGAAGAATCAAAAAAAAGATGCGTAAATTAAAGAAAATCAACGCACCAAACTATGAAAATGTAAAAGCAAGTTATATGGGTTATTTAAAGATTGCCCATTCAAAGAACCTACTTAAAAAATTAGATCTCTAGATTATCTAGGGTCTTTTTCAATATGGGAAAATAATAAGAAAATATTAATAATTCCACAAATACCAATAATACCATAGATAATTCTTGTAATTACACTAGAGTCTTGGAATAAACTAGTAACTAAGTTAAAATCAAAAAATCCAATAAGTCCCCAGTTTATCGCTCCGATAATTGTAAAAATTAATGCTATTTTTTGTAATGTTTCCATTTAATCACACCCTTTGCTATTATTATGAAAAAAAGAAAATAAAATATACATAAAAAAACGCAATTCTATAAAAGTGGATAACAAAAAAGATATCCACATTATTCTTTAATTTTTAATTCATAATTTAACAAGAGAGAAATATAGTTAAATTAGAGAAGGGTGTGTTATATGAAAAAATTAGTAGTTCTAGCAGTAGGTTTAATGTTATTCATTACTGGGTGTGGAAAAGAAACCGAAGAGGACCTTGTAGCAAAATTTGAAAAGAATGTAGAAAATTCGAAATCCTATGTTTTAAAAGGCAATATGGAAATACTTAGTAACGAAGAAACATTTACCTACAGTTTAGAAGCAAACTATTTAAAAGATGATTATTATAAGGTTACATTAGTAAACCAAACAAATAATCACGAACAAATTATTTTAAAAAATGGGGATGGTGTTTATGTAGTAACGCCAACACTAAATAAAAGTTTTAAATTTCAAAGTAAGTGGCCATCCAATAGTAGTCAATCCTATATTTTATCATCATTATTAAGTGATATAAAAAATGATGAAAACATGACATTAGAAGAACAAGATAAAAATTATGTAATAAAATCAAGTGTCAATTATCCAAATAATTCCAGTTTAACTTATCAAAAGATTTATTTTGATAAAGATATGAATTTAGAAAAGGTAGAAGTATATGATAGTGAAGACATTATAAACATCAAAGTAGTATTTTCTTCGATTGATTTAAAAGCAGGACTTAGTGAAGAAGACTTTTTATTAGAAGATTTAATCGATATGAATGCGGAAAATAATGAAGAAAATAAAAATACGACAAATAACAATGAGAATACTACTAATAATACAACAGAAAAAGGAACAAATAAGGAAAATTGTGAAAACGAAGAATGCGATACAAAATCAAGTAACATTTTAGATAGTATTATAT
This sequence comes from Bacilli bacterium, assembly GCA_017888105.1. Taxonomy (GTDB): domain Bacteria; phylum Bacillota_I; class Bacilli_A; order RF39; family UBA660; genus Caccenecus. The sequence continues at coordinate 1,060 of JAGHGS010000056.1, read as the reverse complement.
ATCCTTTATATATACCAAGTGAAACCTATCTGTCAAATAGTGAAGAAATTGATACCGATGAAGGAAATCGAATGATTCTAACTTTTGCTGGAGATAAAAACTTTGTTTTAATTGAAGAAGTAGCAAGTGTAGCAAATGAATTTGAAATTATTCCCGTATATGGAGATCCAGTTATGTTAAGTGATACCATCGCTGCCAAAAGTGCCAATTCCATGGTATGGACAAGTGATAACGTTTCTTACTATTTAACAAGCAATGACTTATCCATAGAAGAGATGGTAACAATTGCCGAATCGCTTGGAAATACAAAAGTAGTATCAGGAAGCAAATAACGCTTCCTTTTTATAAATTTGACAAAAAGTAAAATTAGTGTTAATATATCTACCCACGAAAGGGGAGAATAATAATGAGTATAGAATGTATGCATATTTTATCAAAAGAATTAATTGATAAACTAGAAATAGTAAAAGAAAGAAGTATGAGGTTACCAAATATTCCATATCAAGGTATAAAAACAGAGTTTTTAGAAAAAGAAGAAGAAGTAACCGTTTATAATTTTCTTCCAGGATTAGAAGAAGTCCAATTTGTTGTAAGAAAGGGATTAGAAAACACAGAAGTATATATGGTACGTTTTGGTATCATGGCTAGAATAAGTGAAGAATCTTTAAAAGAATTACTTGGTAGCATTAAAATGGTAGTAGATTTAATGAATTCTGAGGCTTATACTGAAATTAATAATTTAAACCTAATACCGGAAGAAATAAATATTGCTTATAGAACAATGAGAAGTATCTCATCAATACCAAGCAATAACCAAATTGATCTACTTTATGAGGAATATTGCATGATGTTAAAAAAACTACATCATATTCAAAACAAGAATTTAAGCTTACAAAATAGTTCTCGTAAATTAAGCAGATAAAAGTAGATAAAATATAGAAAGCAAGTAAAAAGTACGTAAAACCTTGCTTTCTTTTATTTTTATTGCTATAATTTATTCAGGTGATTAAAAATGACAAAAAAGGAAAAAACAAAAAAAATAAAAACAGAAAAATATCGT
>JAGHGS010000055.1 GCA_017888105.1 Bacilli bacterium | reverse complement strand
GGATATTTTATTTTTGCTATATTGCCCTAAATTTTACATTCTAATAACAAGATGATATAATATAAAACAAGAAAGAGGAAAAAATGAAAAAAATAGTATTTATGATATCTATATTAATTTTATTGACAATGTTATTTTTAGGCTTTAAATTAGTTTTTAATAATAAGGAAAATAATGAATTAGATTACACAACTATTAAAGAAAATATAATATCTTTTTATCAAGATTATGTGATTTCAACTGAAAATAATCTAAGCGAAGAACAGAGATATTGTGTATATAAAGATTTATCAAACAACAAGTATGAGAAAGAATTTTGCTTAGATGTTCCTGGTTCGTTTTTTAAGCAACTTTGGGTTAAAAATTATTTATATATATATGATTCAACTGGTCTATTTTATGGATATGATTTAAATAATAGTGAAAGATTAGAACCTGCTAAATCCATTAACTGGATTGAAAGGGTTTATGGGTATGATAATAGCTATTTTTATATTTACACTTCTAATCCAAACACGAATGAAGAAAATTATTATCAATTAAGTTTTGATTTACAAGAAATAAATGAGTTAGAAAAAGCACCATCTACTAAAAATTTAAAAAAGTTTTTTACCTAATTTTATATAATAAAGAGAGGAGAAAAAATAATGGAGACAATTGTTAAAACTCATGTAGGAGCTTATGGTATTATGATTAAAGATAATAAAATTGCTCTAGTAAGAAAAGCAAGAGGTGGCTATAAAGGAAAGTTGGATTTACCCGGTGGGGGTATTGAACATACTGAACAGCCTTTTGAATCTTTAAAAAGAGAAATTAGGGAAGAAGCGGGAATAGGCATTACTAACTATAAATTATTAGATGTAGTTGCTACGAATATTAAGTGGGAGATGGAACCAGATTTATGGGAAGATTTGCATCATATTGGTATTTTATATACCGTAGAAACAAATGAAAGTAGTTTAAAAAGCGATGCGGATGGTTTAGATTCAGATGGTGCTAATTGGTATAACCTAAATGAATTAAACAAAACTGAACTATCTCCATTTACCATAATGGCCTTAGAAAAATTAGGTTATACTCTTAAATAGATTTAGATTTATTCTAAGTCTTTTTCTTTTTAAAAACAAAGTGTATAACTTATCATTTTTTTTTCATAATAAAAATGGAGGTTATTTATGAACAAAGAAGAATATCAAAAGCTAGTAAAAAAATATGAACCAAAGGAAAATAAATTTGAAAATGTAATTTATGCTTTTTTAATTGGTGGTTTAGTTGGCTTTATGAGTGAAGGATTAATTGTCTTATTAATGAATTTTTTTGAACTATCCCGAACTTTAGCTGGAGCATGGACATGTCTAATAATTATTCTTGCGGCTTCTTTATTTACAGCCTTAGGATTTTTTGATAACTGGATGACCAAAGCCAAAGCTGGACTTTTAATACCAACAACTGGTTTTGCCCATTCCGTATCAAGTAGTGCTTTAGACTATAAAAAAGAAGGGTTAATAACAGGGCTTGGTTCAAACTTCTTTAAACTAGCTGGTAGTGTTATTTTATACGGAATATTATCAGCATTCATTCTTGTGATTGTGAAGGTGATTATTGGTGGCTAGTAAAAAATTTAATAACGTTTATATCAAAGATAATTTTTCGATTGTAGGCCCTCTAGAACGAGATGGGCTCTTAAAAATATATGACTTAGTCATGGATGATTATTATTATGGCGAAAAAACTTTTGAACAAGCGGAAATTAAAATGCAAAAAATAGTATTGGATAATTTACTAAATAAAAATAAATTAACAGAAAATAAAATCGATGCTTTAATTGGAGGAGATTTAATCAACCAAACATCCATATCAAGTTATAATGCCTCTAAATTTCGCATTCCTTATTTGGGAGTTTATAGTGCCTGTGCTACCTATGCTGAAGAACTAATTATTGGTGCTTCCCTAATAAGTGGAAAACTTGCCAAAAATATCATTGTTATTACAAGTAGTCACAACTTAAATGCAGAAAGACAATTTAGGTACCCAGTCGAATATGGTGCGGTAAAAAAGCATACCACAACTTTTACAACTACCGCTGCCATATCAACACTTCTAACCAGTGAACAAACAAACATCAAAATTGAAAGTGCCACAATTGGAAAAGCTCTTGATATGGGAATTACCGACACCAATAATATGGGCGCAGTGATGGCACCCGCTGCCGCTGAAACTCTAAATACGCATCTTTTAGAAATGAAGCGAAACATAAATTATTATGATTTAGTATTAACAGGTGACTTAGGGTTAGTTGGAAGAGAAATCTTTTTAGAAATGTTAAACAAACAGTATAACATAAATTTAAAAAAATACATGGATGCCGGTTGTGAGATTTACACGAATTCTCAAGAAACTTATGCAGGAGCAAGTGGACCAGCAGCTTTACCACTTGTATTGTATGATAAGGTATTATGTTGTAAAAGATATAAAAAAATATTAATTATTGCTACGGGATCTTTACAATCCGTTCAGCTTGCAAATCAAAAATTAGGAATTCCTGGAATTGCGCACGCAATCAGTTTGGAGGTATTATAATGACTTTTATTTGGGCTTTTTTAATCGCTGGAACATTTTGTGCAATTGGACAAATTATATTAGATAATACAAAACTTACTCCTGGTCATGTTACTTCATTATTTACCGTATTAGGAAGTATTCTAGCCTTCTTTGGAATCTACGAAAAATTAATAGAACTCGGTGGAGGCGGAGCAACAACAATTATTTCTAATTTTGGATATATGCTTTATACAGGCGCCTTAGAAGGATTTGAAGCAATGGGAGTTTTAGGAATATTTTCTGGCATGCTTACAAAATCAAGTGTTGCGATTGTAGGTTCGATTGTTTTTGCCTCAATTGTTGCCTTAATTTTTAAACCAAAGGACTAAATAGTCCTTTTTATTTTATGTTTTTTTTGGTATAATTTTAAATAGTAAGAAGGGATTGTTATGGCTAAGAAAAAATATAAAAATTTTAAGATAGAACAAGAAGAATTAAAACCAATTGCAATTGGTGCTTTTGAAAGCCGTAAAAAAACATCATTTGGTATTTTTGTTATACTGACATTATTCGTTTTAGTTATTATCTTTTTACCACAAATTTCTGAAATGGTAGATGAATATTTAAATCCAACTCCAGAAAATCCAATCACTCCAAATGATCCAACTCCAGATGAACCGGATGAACCAGAGGATCCAGATGGAAATGTGGATGAAACTTTCTATCCTTATACAGCAGGTTTAAGTATTGAAAGAGAAGAAATTACCGTGAGTGGAATTAATATTGATGCGGTAAATAATACAATAAGCTACAATATTGAAAATACAACCAACTCCTATCAAGATATAGAAACACTAAATTATTATATAGAAATCTATAATACCGATAGAACACTTTTAGAACGTGTAAAATTAGCATCTCCGGGAGTTTTAGCAGGAGGAGGATCTTTAGAATATACAAAATTAATTTCAAATATTAGTGCAACTACAGTAGGATATTTAGTATTAGTTCAAAAAACAGTAGATGATTATCCAGAAGTACTATTAACAGCAGATGGAGAAGGTAAGGCAAATTTGGTTTGTTCTAATACTCACGAAAGAGTTACTTACACATTTGAAAATAATGCCTTAAAACAAATAACAAGTATAACAGAATATCTTGTAACAGATATAGATTATGAAACAATTTATAACAATTATCAAACGTTATCTAATACTTACAATTCCACAAATGGTATAACTTCAAGCTTCTTTACCAATGCCAATGGCTTTAATATTACAACGATTGTTAATTTAGAAGAAGCAAGTCGAATTTATATTTTTAATGCTGACTCCTTTAAATTAGATACGGAACCAAAAGTAGTAAGTTTTGAAATGGAAGCACAAGGATTCAGTTGCAATTAGGACGTGATAAAATGGAATATCAATTTAGTATTAATGATTTTGAAGGTCCTTTAGACCTTCTTTTACATCTTGTTAAAACTTCAAAAATGAGTATTTATGACATTGATATAAAAATTATAATAGAAGAATACTTAAAATTTATTGAGAGTGAAAAAGAAAAAAATATTGATATTGCGAGCTCTTATTTAGTAATGGCATCCGAGCTCATTCACTTAAAAAGTAAAATGCTCGTAAATGATGAAGAAAAAGAGAGTGATACGGAAGATGAATTTAGTATTGCTGCTGAAGAAGATTTAAAAAGAAAAATCCTAGAATATGAGAAATACAAAAAAATAAGTGAAAATTTAGTAGAATTAGAAAATAAAAGAAATAATTTTTATACCAAAAGTCCAATGAATTTAGATCATTTAATAGAAAAAGGAAATATTAATTTTGGAAATGTAAGTTTAGAAGATTTAGTAATGGCATTGAAAAAATTTAAAGAACGCGAAAAATATAATAAGCCTTTAAATACCAAAATTACCAAAAAAGAATATAGTGTTGAACGTCGAATCGAAGATATAAGAAAAATTTTACAAGTAAGAGAAAAACTTGAATTTTTAGAATTATTCAATGATTATAATAGAGATTTTATTATTGTAACCTTTTTATCAATCTTAACCATGAGTAAAAATGATGAAATTCTATTAACGCAAGAAGATAATTTTGCCCCAATTTTCATTGAAAGGAGGAACAATCATGAATAAATTAGGAATTTTAGAAGGAATTTTATTTGTAGTAGGAGATGAAGGAATCAACTTAAAAAATTTATGTGAAATCATGAATATAAGCATGGATGAAGCAAAAGAACTCCTTTTAAAATTAAAAGAAAGTTACGAAAGTGATGATAGAGGCATTCGAATTAGTTATTTAGGAGATGCTTTTAAATTAACAACCAAAGAATGTCATAAAGAATATTATCAAAAACTAGTAGAGAATCCAGATACAAATACACTTAGTCCTTCTGCTTTAGAAGTTTTAGCGATTATTGCTTATAATCAACCAATTACCAGAGTAGAAATTGATACCATGCGAGGAGTAAGTAGCAATCATATTATTAGAAAATTAGTAGCAAAAGGATTAATCAAAGAAGCTGGAAAATCAAAAATGCCTGGTAGACCGAATTTATATCGTACAACAAGTGAATTTTTAGATTGTTTTGGTCTTTCTAGTTTAAATGAATTGCCAGAAATAGAAGAAGAAAAAGAACCAGAAAATGAGGATAAAGAATTATTTACATCAATCTATAAAGAGGATAATAATGAAATGGGAATTTAATCAAGAACTAGAAAAAGAATATTTTAAAAATCATGAAAATCGAACTTTAACATATTTATTATTTGAAGGGGAAGAAATTTTAAAAGAAGAAATAAATTTTGAAACATTAAGGGAAATACATTTTAAAAAGTGTAAGCTAAATAATGTAACCTTTGATAACACTTTCTTAGGAAAAGTAAAATTTGAAAATTGTGAATTAAATAATGTATCAATGAGCAATTGTACAATTAGTAAAACCATATTTACGAATTGCAAATTGATTAATGTATCTTTTTTTGAAGATGTTATAAATGATTTAGTAGTAGAAGAAAGTTTAATTGAATATTCAAAAATAGAAAACTCAAAAATGAATAATTCCTTATTTGATGATGTGAAATTACTAGAAAATATTCATCGTCATAACAAGTATGAAAAAATAAATTTTTATAAATGTAAATTTATTTCTGAAAATTTAATTGATGCGAAATTTAAAGAATGTGATTTAAAAACAAGTCATTTTGAGGATACAAACATAAATTTCGATGATTTAATTACTTCAAAATTATCTTTATTAAATGTATTAGAATTAGTAAATAGCAAAGGAATCGTTGTTGAAGAATAAGAAAATTATGTTATAATCATAATAGGAGGATTTTATGAGTTATATTGAACTAAAAAACATAAAAAAAGAATATATTATGGGAAGTATTAAAATTATTGCTGCTCACGATGTATCTTTTACAATTGAAAAAGGAGAATTAGTAGTAATACTAGGTCCAAGTGGAGCTGGAAAAACAACCATACTAAATCTTTTAGGAGGAATGGATAATGCGACTTCCGGACATATTATTGTCGATGGGGAGGATATCACTTCTTATAATAGAAAACAATTAATTACTTATCGCAGAAATAGCATTGGTTTTGTTTTTCAATTTTATAATTTAGTTCAAAATTTAACTGCTTTAGAAAATGTAGAATTAGCTGTTCAAATTTGTAAAAATCCTTTAAAACCGGAAAAAGTACTAGGAGAAGTTGGACTAAAAGACCGAATGAATAATTTCCCGGCTCAATTATCAGGAGGCGAACAACAACGGGTTGCTATAGCAAGAGCAATCGCGAAAAATCCTAAATTATTATTATGTGATGAACCAACGGGAGCTCTTGATTCAAAAACAGGCATTAAAATACTAGAATTACTTCAAAAATCATGCCGAGAACTGGGAATGACAACGATAATTATTACTCATAATGCGATTATCTCTGAGATAGCCGACAAAGTAATTCGTCTAAAAAATGGAACAATAGAAGAAATTAAAATAAATAAAAAGCCAAAGAATGTAAAGGAGCTTGATTGGTAATGCGTCTTCTGTACAAGCTTTCTTTTCAAAAAATGCGAAAAAATATTGGTAGATTTTTATCGGTATTATTTATCGTAGCTTTAGGTGTTGGTTTTTTTGCTGGGTTAAGAGAAACAACTCCAGATATACAATTAACTCTCGATAATTATTATGATGATCATCATTTAATGGACTTCAAAATAGTTAGTACTGGTGGCCTTACCGAAGAGGATGTAGAAAGTCTAAAAGCATTAGAAAATATAGAAAAAGTAGTACCTAGTTACTCGGTAGATGTTTTAATAGATGGTGAAGAAGTAAGAGTATCCGCGATCGAAGAAGAGATAAATAATGTTGCTTTAAAAGAAGGAAAAATGCCTGAAAAAAATAATGAATGTATCGCCGATGCAACCAAATATAAAATAGGGGATGTTTTGAAAATTACCAAAATGTCTCAAGAGGGTATTTTAACAACGCAAGAATATACGGTGGTAGGACTCGCAGATTCTCCTCTTTATTTAAGCAGGAAAATGGGAATAGCAAGCATTGGTACAGGAGAATTAGAAACGTTTATTTATGTTCCAAGAAGTAATTTTGATTTAAAATATTACACAGAAATCTATTTGACAGCTAAAAATTCTTTAGAAGAGGTAGCATATGAAGATGGATATGAAGAAGTTACCAATTTATTATTAAAAGAATTAGAAGAATTAAAACCAATTAGAGAAACAAAAAGATATGAAGAAATACTAGAAGAAGCAACGATTGAAATTCGCAAAATAGAAAATGAAGCAAATGAAGAAATTAAAAAAGCTGAGACAGAATTAAATAATGCTTTATCAGAAATTAATAGTGGCAGAAATGAAATAAATGATGCCAAAAATGAATTAATGCAAAATGAAAAAAAGCTAAATGAAGAAGAAAAAAATGGAATAGTCCAAATTAATAATGCTAAAGCATCATGGGAAGAAAATTATAATGTCTTTATAAATACCTTATCATCTTTAGGATTAACAGAAAATACGTTAGATTCCAGTTTGACTACATTAAATACAGAAATTGCCAATTTAGAACAAATTCTAAGCACACTTCCAGAAACAGATCCAAATTATAGTGCAACCAAAGCTGCTTTAGATAATTTAAAAATAGAAAAGAATAACTTAGAAACTTTAATTACGACGAGAGATACACTAAATACTAGTAAAACAGAAATTGAAAATAGCGAAAAAGAATTAAAAACCAAAATTAGTAGTGCTAGAGCAGAAATAGAACAAGCTCGAAGTCAAATTGCTACGAATGAACAGGAATTAGATAAAGGATACGAAGAATATTTAAATGGATTAAATACTTTAAATGAAAAAAAAGCGGAAGTAGAAAAACAAATTGCGGATGCTAAAGCACAATTAGAGAAAATAGAAAAACCAGAATGGTACTTATTGGATCGAACGGATAATAATGGTTATTCCAGTGTATGGGATGATGCTATGAAAGTAGATGCTATTGCAGGTATTTTCCCAATTTTCTTTATTATTGTTGTGGCTCTAATGTGTTTTAATACGATGAATCGAATGGTGGAAGAAGAACGTGGCGAAATTGGAACACTCACTTCATTAGGATATGGTAATTTTAGTATTATCAATGGATATCTATTTTATATTTTCTTTGCTACTGTAATTGGTGTTACCATAGGGTTATTAATTGGTTATACTCTAATACCAAATGTCATATATAGTATTTATCATGCAAACTATATTTTACCAAAATTAGAAATTAATATGAAATTATTACCATTCTTTATCATAATTCTAATTACTTTAGGTTTAATGTCACTGATCGCTATCATCTCTTGTTTAAAAGAATTAAAAAATGTACCAGCTACTATTTTAAGACCTGCTGCTCCAAAAGCTGGTAAAAAAGTATTTTTAGAACATATCAAGTTTTTATGGAAAAGACTATCTTTTACTGGTAAAGTAACAGCAAGAAATATGTTCCGCTATAAAAAAAGAATTATCATGACAGTTTTAGGTGTAGTGGGATCAACCGCTTTACTTCTAACAGGCTTTGGTCTAAGAGATAGTATTAGCAGTTTAGCAGATCTTCAATATGGTAAAATCAATCATTATGATGCATTATTTGTATTACAAAATAATTTTACTAATTTAACAAATGATATGACAGCAAAATTACAAGAAGATCATATTACAGAATATATGCCAATTTATCAAGCATCTTTTACTTTTGAAGCCAAAGATTTAACCCATGATGTGTATTTGATCGCTTTATCAAATCCGAGCGATATCAATAAATTTATTACTTTTAATAGTAAAGTAAATGATGAATTTATATTTCCAGATGATGGTGTAATAATTAGTGAAAAAATGGCAAACCTACTAGACATTCAAATTGGTGATTTTATTAAAAAAAGAAGTAGTAGCAATGAATTAGTTGTATTACCAGTATCTGAAATTGTTGAGAACTATACAATGCATTATGTCTATATGAACAAAGCAACATATGAAAAATATTTTGAAACAGAACTAAAATACAATATGATTATGGCTAATTTAGATGATAATATAAATCATGATGAATTAGCAAGCAAGTGGATGGATGCAGGACTTACAAGTACCATTAATTTTACAGAAGATAATATAGAAATATTTGATAATATGGTAGGAGGATTAAACTTAATTGTTTTACTTATTATCGGAGCATCATGTATGTTAGCATTCATTGTTCTATATAATTTAACAACCATTAATATTGCTGAGAGAATAAGAGAAATATCAACATTAAAAGTATTAGGATTCTATGATAAAGAAGTATCTAGTTATGTTTATAGAGAAACTTTATTCTTAACAATTTTTGGAATTCTTTTAGGTTTAGTCGCTGGAATATTCTTACATATGTATGTTATAAATGTAGCTGAAACAGATAATATTTTATTCTTGCATAGTATTTTATGGCCAAGTTATATTTATTCATTCTTAATTATCATTTTATTTACAATTATAGTTCAAATATTAACAAATCAAAAATTAAAGAAAATCGATATGGTTGAATCTTTAAAATCAGTAGAATAACAAAAGCACCCCTGTTGGTGCTTTTATAATAATCTATATCATTTGAAAAATAAATAGAAAGAGCAATCAATTTTGATTGCCATCCAAGCTTCTCACTAATTTTAATGATTGCTCACTTCCAACTGAAATTGTATTCGTAACAGTATCAGTATCATCCCACCAATCATAAAATCCAGCAACTTCATGAGTCTCCCTAAAAGTCATCTTTTCTAAATCAATCGAAAGTGATTTTTTATAATCTCCAAAAGCAATATTAAACATTTTTTCATACCCACTTATAAGTAATTTATAATTTGCTTCTGCTAAAGGCATACCAGATTGACTGATTTTTAATTTTTTATCTTGATGATATAAAATTGCAATTCTGCGGGAAATAACTTGATATAATTCTAAAAAATTTGATTTTGGAGAAACAAGTCCAATGATAGGAGCTAAATCTATTTCTAATAAAAATTTGTTTATATCTCTACATTGTTCAGGCCACTGATGTATTTCGATTAAACCTCTAACATAACAATCCCAAATTTGTTTAATAATTTCTACTGCATAATATTTCCCGATAGCTGATTCGTCATCATCCACTTTAATTGATTCATCGATTTTTCTTTTGGGTTTATTTTTTAAAAATTCTTGAATAATATTTTTAATTTCTTCTTTTTTACCATGTTTTTTAAAATAAGTATTTTCATAAGTAAATTGATAATTAGCTTTAATTAAAAAATCATTATCTTTTTCACTATAGATCATATCCATACGTGGAATAAAGGCCCTATCTAGTGTGTGCCAATCTACAATCTTATACCAATCTTTTTCAGCCTTTCTTGCAAAAAATCTTTCAAACAATTGCTTTCCATCATATAAAGAATCGCCTACCTTTTGTTTACTTTCAAAATATTGAAGAAAATGAAGAAACTCAGATGTCAAAAAACTAGGCTCATATCCATTTCCCATCTTATATAACATATACTCTACAATTAAATCATCAACTGTTAATTCATCTTTTAAGCTTGTCATAACTTCAACCTTCCTTCATGTAATAAGCCATATTGTACCAAAGAAAATGCTAGAAGTAAAGCAATTTTTCAATCATTTTTCAGTTATCTTTTTCTCCCTTATAATTGCCAAATAATAACAAATAGAAGATGGCATGGTTGAATCTTTAAAATCAGTAGAATAGCACCTTAGGGTGCTTTTTAAATGCTTTAATCAACAATAATATGGAACTATAAAGATAATTCTAATATTCTACTTTGAGTTCTAGAGACATAATTACTTACAATTAAGTCTTTATTATTCTGCAAAAATAATTGCATACATAAAACAATATCATCACTCGATATTTCTTTTAAATCATGAGAAAAACGGTATTGAATGACAAAATCAATAAAATTTTTGACATAATCAAATCTACCGAAATCAGAAGAGCTAGTTATATTATGGTTATCATCTAAAAAATAGAAAATGATTTTGCCATCTTTTTTAGGAATAGAATACCCTACCTTTTGAAGTAATATTGCCTCTCCAGTATTTACTAGTTCCATGACTTCATCTTTTTCATATAAAGGCCGATAATATTCTTCTTGTCTTTTTTTCTCATTAATAATCAATCTAACATTCATTAAATGAAATCTTTCTTCGCCCTGTCCACCCCAAAGACCATAAAATAGATATCCAATATAATAATATGCTTTTTGGTATTGAAAATTTTGTTCTTCAACAATATGAATGAGCAAGCATATAGCATTAGAAATCATTGATTCGTTAAAAGTGGAATAATCTATAATCATATCACTAAAATCGTGAACTGCTTGTAAATTGTTTTTTATGTATTGTTCAGAGTTTTTAAGTGGTAAACGGTATTTTTCAGCAATGGCATCCATTTCTTCTTTTTGCCTATCAAGTAATAATTTTTTCGCATCTAAAGCCTCATTATAATTAGTCATAACATTTTGATATTCATCTAATAGTGTGCTTTTCTTATTTATTTCATCCATAAAACTTCACCTCTAATTGCATTATATCTCGATTTATGATATAAATAAAATATATATTATTTATATTAAATATAAGGAGAATTTATATTATGAATATTAATTTAGAACTTTATCGCACCTTTTACACTGTAGCAAAAACGGGTAGTATTTCTGCATCATCTAATATTTTATATATATCTCAACCGGCGATAACATCTCAAATAAAAAGATTAGAAGAAGCTTTGGGTGTAAGTTTATTTACAAGAACAAAACATGGAGTTATTCTAACAGAAGAAGGAAATTTACTTTTTGAGTACGTAAAAACGGGAATGGATAGTATAACAAATGGAGAAAATGCATTATCTAATTTAAAAAATTTAGAAAGTGGGATCATTAGAATTGGTGCATCCACCACTGTTTGCAAACATATTGTAATGCCTTATTTAGAAAAATTCCATGAAACATATCCTAAAATAGAAATAGAAATTATCAACAATTTAACAACGAATTTATTAAAAGATCTGCGGAATGGAAATCTAGATGTGCTAGTATTAAATATGCCTATGAATGAAACAAAAGACTTAAAAATAATTCCTATCCAAGATGTACATGATATCTTTGTTGGTAATAAAAAATATTATGATTTAACAAAAGGAAAAATCCATTTAAAAGATTTAGAACAATATCCTTTAATATTTCAAAAATATCCTTCTAATACCAGAGCTTTTCTAAATAAATATTTAAAAGAAAATAAGACAGATTTAAAACCACAATTAGAAGTAGTTAGTTATAATTTAATCATGGATTTAGTGATTGCTGGTTTTGGTATCGGATATGCTACCAAAGAATTTATCCAACAAGAATT
>JAGHGS010000054.1 GCA_017888105.1 Bacilli bacterium | reverse complement strand
TCTTGAAACATTCAAAATACTTGCTAAATCTTCTTGACTTAAATTTTTCTTTTTTCTTAAATTATAGATTTTTTCACCTATATTCATTTTCTCACCTCGGTTTCCATCTTATCAAATTTAGTGGTTGCGCTCTACCAATTAGACTTGGAAATGTCGCAACTAAAGTTTACACTTTTAAAAAAGAGGCTATTTTTCCTCTAGTTTCTGTGCCAAATTTAAGGCTTGCTCAATAATTTTATCCATATCATAATATTTGTATAATCCTAGGCGTCCACCAAAAAACACATTATCTTCTTTTTCAGCTAGAGCATGATATTTTTCATATAATGAATTATTCTTATCATCATTGATTGGATAATAGGCAATAGAATCTTCAGTATATGCTTTTGGATATTCTTTTGTTATAATGGTGCCTTTACAATCATTCATCTCAAAATGTTTATGTTCAATAATTCTTGTATATGGAGTTTTGCTATCAGTATAGTTGATAACAGCATTTCCTTGATAATTATCTACTTCTTCTAATATTTCCGTTTTAAATTCAAGACTACGATATTCTAATTTTCCTAACTTAAATTCAAAATATTCATCGATTCCGCCAGTATAAATTACTTTATCTGCTAGAGAATTGTAATAATCTTTTTTCTCTAAATAATCAGTATTTAATTTTACTTCGCTTTTCTTCAACATTTTTTCGATAATACTTGTGTATCCTCCGATTGGTATTCCTTGATAATAATCATTAAAATAATTATTGTTAAAAGTAAATCTTACTGGTAATCTTCTAATAATAAAAGCTGGTAAATCAATACATTTTTTTCCCCATTGTTTTTCTGTATATCCTTTTACTAGTTTTTCATAAATAGTTTTTCCTACTAAACTAATTGCTTGTTCTTCTAAATTAGTTGGTGTTTTATCTTTAAATTCTTCTTTTTCTTCTTCAATTCGTTTTATCGCATCATTTGGTGTTATCACATCACTCCAAAGTTTCGTAAAAGTATTCATATTAAATGGTAAATTATAAAGTTCACCATTAAAGTTAGCAATTGGAGAATTAATAAAATTGTTGAATTTAGCAAACTGATTGATAAATTTCCATATATCTTCATTTGAAGTATGGAATATATGAGCGCCATACTTATGAACATTAATACCATTTATGTTTTCCGTATATATATTACCACCAATGTGATTTCTTTTTTCTAAAACTAACACTCTTTTATTTTTCTTGGTTAGTTCATAAGCAAGTACTGAACCATACAAACCAGAGCCAACAATTAAATAATCATATTTTTTATTCATCATAACCACCTTAACATTATTTTAACATATTTTAATAAAAGAAAAAACAACTTTAAAGAGTTGCTTCAAATCACTATTTGGTGCAGGAAAAGAGATTTGAACTCTCACGAATGAAAATTCACTACCCCCTCAAAGTAGCGCGTCTACCGATTCCGCCATTCCTGCATGTCTTAATTATAAAGCAAAATTATAAAAAAAGAAAGAGTTTGATAGAAATATTTAACTTAATCTTTCAAATATATTTTGATTTCTTTTAATAACTTTTTGTATTTTCATAAAAGCTCGATGAAGTGCTTTTTCATCTGTTACAAGTAATATATTATTATATAATAAAATAAATATTTCTTTTAAATCTTTCATTATTTTATTTAATAAATCTGATTGATACGAATTTATATGTATCATATTTCTCATATTTATATAGAAAAAATACAAATCATAATTAGCAGTAAATTCATCTAATGATAAGTTGCTAATATTTAAAATATTTTTATCTTTTATATTATTTTTTATAATATTTCTTGTATTTTTAAATTCTTTTATAAATATTTTGCTTCCTAACCCAAAATTATATTTGTCCTCTATTTTAATATCTAAATTTTCTAAGTACGCTGTAAAGAAATCACTTGCTAAAGATTTTAAAGTTAAGTTAAACTTTTTTATTTTATATTTAAACATTAATTTTACAATGCCATTATTTGCATATGCTATTAATTTATGTATGAAGTAGATATCTTTTCTTTTCACATGAATACCATATAAATCATAAAAAGTATTTCTATATTTTTTTATTTCTTCTTTTTGATTATAATATAGATAATCAAACTTACTCACATATATTCTATAATGGTTAATTTTATTTTTTTTATAACTAAAGCCAGATTTTTTGATATTATCAAAATCAATGCTTTCTAAATAATTCATTTCTTTTTCAACTTCATTTTTTATTAAAGTAAGCTTATTTAAATAGTTTAAATATTCATACCATTCTATATATTTTATAAAAAGATGCCTAGTATAACGATCAATTAGCTTTTTAATTGTGCGAGTACTATATTGATATTTGGTTGTCTCTACATTATTACTATCCAAACTTCCATATAAAATGATTGTTAAAAGATCTAATATTTCAATTTTTTTGTCATAAATATTTTTGTTACTATCGGCAAAAAGAATATTATTTATTAATATTAATGTTTTAAAAACATTAAGCATGATATTATATTGTTCTTTAAATGTTGTTCGAAAATTTTTTAAATTTAATTTTTGTTCTAATGATTTTATATATTTACTATTTCTAAAAATATTATCTGTTAATGTATTATGTCTTTTTCGCATATACTTCTCCTTTATTTAAAAATTTAAAAAGTCAAGATAATCTTGACTATATTCCACTTGTAATAAATTTAAAACTTTGTTTTAAATAATCTAAAAATCCAGCTTTTTCAATATCTTCTTTTACAATTATTTCTACTTCATCGATTATATTGCCATTGCTATCGATAATTTCGGCAGTTCCAACAATTGTTCCTGCTTTTATTGGAGCTGTTATTTTGTCTACTTTAATGTTAAATGAATAATTTGTTGGTTTTTCTGTTACACTTAATATTTCGGTAGCATCTTCTTTTAAATAAACTTCAATTTCTTTTACTTTTCCTTTTTCTACCATAATTGTTCCTAAAGATTTCTCTTTACTATAAATGATATTACTTTTAAAAGAGTTAAAACCATAAGATAAAAGCGTTGATGTATCACTACTTCTTTCTTCAGCACTAGGAGATTTCATAACGACGCTAATTAAACGCAAATCATTTTTCTTAGCTGTTGCCGTTAAGCAATAACCTGCTTCTGTCGTATACCCTGTTTTTAGTCCATCTACTCCATCATAAAAACGTACTAATCGATTGGTATTTACTAACCATATTTGAGATCCGTCTGGTTTGGTTAAATAATCTTCATAAATTGATGTATATTTTAAGATTTCTTCATGTTTTAATAACTCCTTTGCCATTAAGGCCATATCAAGTGCTGTAGAATAATGATTTTCGTTATCTAAGCCATGAGGATTAGCAAAGTGAGTATTTTCAAGACCTAATTCTTTTGCTCTTTTGTTCATAAGTTCTACAAAAGCATCAACACTTCCACTTATTTTTTCAGCCATAGCTACAACTGCGTCATTTGCACTAGCAATAGCAATACATTTTAATAAATTATCAACCGTATACTCTTCTCCTGCTTGTAAAAATACTTGTGATCCACCCATACCACTTGCATTTTCACTAATTAAAACTTTATCATCATATTTTAATGATCCATTTTCTATATTTTCCATAATGAGAAGCATACTCATAATTTTGGTCATACTTGCCATTGGCAACTTTTCTTGAGTATTTTTCTCATATAATATTTTTCCACTTTCTGCATCCATTAATATTGCACTTTCACTACTTAAATTAAGAGAATCTCCTTCCGCATTTACAACAGGAATAAAAAAAGAAAAGACAAGTATCATGATTAATATTTTTTTCAAATTAAACACCTCTAGTAAAGAGTACGCTTAATCCTTATTTTTATGACTCGAAAAGAAATTAATTAATTCCGTTTACTGATACAAATTTTAAAAACGTTTTGCTATTTTAGTCTTCTTTGGTAATAATAAATTTACTTGCTAATTTATATTTATCACGATTTTTAATATAGAAATAACCTAAGATTGAATACGTGGTAGCCCCAATAAAATTGACAAATAAATCTTCCATTGTATCATTTAGACCGATATCCAAATAACCATCCTCAATTGTTCTAATTTCGTTATTGTTTGAATCGTATAAAACCGTTTTACCAATATCTTTTATTTTTACAGCTTTGTTACTTTTATTTGGATCGAATTCTACGGATGTGATCGTTGTTACTAATTTATCTTTTTGCATATCCACTAATGTTGTTTTATCGGCAGCATATTCAAAGAATTCCCAACATACTCCAATTGTCATACTAAAACAAAAAGAGGCTAAAGCTACATATAAGGGAGATAAACTTATTTTTTTGCTGTTGTTGTTTAATAAATCAATTAAAGATAAACCAATCGCTGCACATAAAAAGCCATTTAAAGTATGGAGCATTAAATCCCAATTTGCTATATGTCCATAGAAATTATAGATTTCACCTAGTATTTCTGCAGCAAAAATAAAGATATAAATAATTACTTCTAAAGTGTTTGGTAAGGTAATTTTTAATTTTCTTTGAATAATAATGGGTAACAAAAGTAAAAATAATGATAAAATACATAACAGAGCACTATCTAAATGTCCTAATATAATTTGTCTTATTAAACATAATATAACTAAAAAACGGAGAATAAAATAAACTAGTAAGCTACTTTTTTTCGTTTCTTTATATTCTCTTTTTAACTCATCTACTATTTTTGACATACTTCTCTCCTATTATTTTATAAATTTTGTAATATTCTCACAATATAATTTTAATGTATTATCATTCTCTTTAAAAGTTATTTTATTTATTCCTTGTTTATATTTTATTTCTTTTACTTTTTCTAATTCCAAATCAAAAACTACTTCTAAATTTTCAGGAATGGCAACCATTCTAGATGCTAAAAAATCATTAAATTCAAGTTCTTTATTTACATCTTTTAATAATACTAATCTTTTTGTTGTTAAGAACAATGTTAATATATATGGGTTTTCATTTGCTTCCACTTCTATATTTTTCCATATTTTAATTATCTCTTCTTTACTTCCTAATTTAAAATTTTTCATAAGTTCTACTCCTTATATTCATTTTAACATAATTATAAAAATATAGGAATCATTTTTTTTAAAATAAAAAAACTCTTTTCGAGTTTTAAAATTCAAGATGGTGCCCAAGGCCGGACTTGAACCGGCACGGGTTTTAACACCCGCAGGATTTTAAGTCCTGTGCGTCTACCTATTCCGCCACTTGGGCAGGCACTTGTCTTAATGAATAAGACTATTTAAGTATAATATG
>JAGHGS010000053.1 GCA_017888105.1 Bacilli bacterium | reverse complement strand
TTCCGTGGTTCAAATCCACGTCTCCCCACCACTTTAATATTGCCTCGTAGCCAAGTGGTAAGGCATCAGACTTTGACTCTGACATTCCGCTGGTTCGAACCCAGCCGAGGCAGCCATACTTGGTTCGTTAGCTCAGTAGGTAGAGCATTTGACTTTTAATCAAAGGGTCTTGGGTTCGAATCCCAAACGAGCCACCATTTTATAAATTACTCAATTTTTTGAGTTTTTTTATGTATTTAAAAAGTGGCCATCATATTATAAGGATTATAACCAACTCTTCCTTTACACATATTTTTATCTTGGTTTACATTTTTGATTATTTTATCAATCCCGGATTTTTGTAAAATTTTCATAAATTTATCTATTTTTTCTAATTCCTTACAACATTTTGTTGAAGGAAGTTGAAAAAAAGCCTTTTTTATAGTAAAATTATTCATGTGATACCAACTTTCTAGACAAAAGTATTGTATCACAAAACCCATAAACACGTAAGTTTATGGGCCTTTTTAATTTATAAAATCAAAAAGAGATGTAAAGAAAATAACTCATCTATTTTCTAACATCCCCTTTTCTTAGATTTTAAATATCTTTTGATGTTTTTTTACATATATAATAATTATTGTTGATAGTGCAAGACAACCTATGATTAATAAATACTTTACAATACTTCCTGTTTGAGGATTTATAATATCAACAATGGTTACAATTACTTCATTGCTTGGAATCTCCTCTTCTTCTTTATGTAACGTTGCTATATTTTTTATTTCTCCTTCTTCTACATCATCTAATACTCTTACCTTAATTGTAAAGGTAATACTACTATTACTTACTAAATCAAAAGTCCAAGTTATTTGATTACCAGATATGATGCCACCATTACTTTCTATAATCATTAATCTTTCATCAAATAAATCTGTTACACTTAAATTGGGAGCGTTAAAATCACTTGTATTTTCTACCGTTATATAATATTCAAATTCATCTCCTGACATTACTTGATCAACATTCACATCTTTGGTAATTTTTAAAGTAGGATTTCCAATATCCACTTCCACTTCATCTTCTTTATCTGGCTTTTCGGGTTCATGAATCACTACATGATTAATAACTTTGTCTTTTTCCGTTTGTTTTACTTTTGTTTTAATATTTAAAATTATACTTTGTCCTGCTTCAATATTATCTATTTGCCATGTTATTGTGTGATTCTCATTATCTAAAAAGCCATTATCTGTATCTATTATTTCTAATGCTTCATCGAAAGTGTCTATTACTTCAATATTTTGAGCATTTGCTTTACCAAAATTTGTAATTGTAATTGTATAGGACAATTCTTCGTCAATCGATACATGATCTTTACTTGCTGTTTTTTCGACATTTAGATTTGAATCAATTATTAGAACATCATCACTACTTTCTATCTTTTTATCATCATAAGTTAAAGTTGCTGTATTTTCTATTTTATCATTTTCTTTTACATTTCCTACTACCTCAACATATATTTTAATTTCAATCGTTTCAGATGGTGCGATTGACGGAATGGTTAAAGTAACTAGATTATCTTTTAAATTCATGTTTATTTTAGATGGAATATTAACATCTGTTACAGATAATTCTTCTGGTATTTGATCCGTTAAAGTTAAATTGGTTTCTTCTTCGGTACCAATATTTGAGACGACAATGGTGTAATAAAAAGAACCTCCTTTTTTGATTGTTTCTACACTGGCTTTTTTATTTATTGTTATAAGGGAATCTGTAACTGTAACATCATCATCATCTTTTAATTCTTCGTCTTCATGCGTTACTATTACTTCATTTGGAATTACGGTATTAATTGGAACATTCGCATTCACTTTTACTTTGACTTTTAAAGTGACATTTTCTTTTGCTCTAATTGTATCAATTGTCCAAGTTATTGTTTGATCCGTAACATTTCCATTTCCAGCATCTAAAATTGTTAATTGATCGTTTATGGTATCTTGAATCGTTACTTTACTACTGTCTCCATTTCCTGTGTTTGTTACGATAATTTCATATTCAAATTCATCGTTTGGTCGTACTAATTTGGTTGAATTACCAGTGATTGCTCTTTTGGTAACTGTTAAATTTGGTTTTACTACCGTTATTTCCTCTTCATCTTCTTTATCCTCTTTGCCTACTTCTTTTAGAATTGCGACATTTTTTATTTTGGTATTATCACTTATATTCGTTTTAGCTTTTACTGTTATTTCATATACTTTTGTTTCATGTGCTTTTAAAATGCCAACATTATACGTTAAAGTATTTCCATTTTGATTTGCATTTGGAGCATTAACAATTGTTAGAGAGCTGTCAATGGTATCTACTACTGTTATTTGTCTACTATCATAATCACTTGTATTTTTAATTGTTATCGTATAAGTAAATTCTTCGCCAACATTTACTGTTTTTTTATTGGCTGTTTTGTTAATTGTCACATTAGAATCATAAACGTTTATTATTTCTTCATCGTTTACTGGGTCTTTTCCATCTTCTTCTGCTATAACAATATTTCTAATTTGTTCATCCATATTTGCATTATTTTTTACTCGTACCGTTATCGTAATTATTATTGTTTCATCGACATCTAAAGAATCGATGGTATATGAATAATTATTATTACTAGCACTTCCAACACTTGCCGATACAAATTCTAAACGATTATCTAAACTATCTGATATTACAATTGGTCTTGATGCAACATCTCCTGTATTGGTTACTTTTATTTCATAAGTAAAAGTATCCCCAATTCTTACTTTTTCTTCACTGGCTGTTTTTTCAATTGTAATGTTTGAATCTACCACTGGTGTTATTACTTCATCTTCTACTGGGTCTTTTTCTTCTTCTTTTGCTATGGCTGTATTATTAATATTTTCTTTGGTAGAAGTTCTGTTTAATCTTACCTCTAAATTTATGCTGATTTCTTCTTTCGCTTCTAGTGTACCTATATTAAAACTATATTCGTTATTGTTTTTTGTATAGGTTTTATCAGCACTTATTAAAACTAAATCATTATCTAAAGTATCCGTTACTATAACATTTTTACTTGTTCCGGTTCCATTATTTTTTATTGTAAGTGTATAAGTAAAAGTATCTCCTGGTCTTATTTGATCTTTTGAAGCTTTTTTGGTTATTTCAATATCACTATATAATATATCAGTTTCAGCATCATCACTTTTTTTAATATCCCCTACTGTTACGGTAGCAGTATTGTTAATATTAAAATTTTGACGATTGCTTTCATTTTTCAATCTTACTTGGACATAAAAGTTCTGTTCTTCATCTACTTCCATACTTCCTATATTCCAAGTAATATCTTGTCCATCTATTATTCCATTATCAGAATCTAATATTTCTAATTCATCTGGTATAGTATCTGTTAAAACAACATTGTCAGTAGGAATTACACTGTTATTTTTAATTGTTATTTTGTAAAAAAAGGTATCTCCTTCATTTACTTCATTAATAATTTCATCTGTTCCATAATTTCTAATTGCATCTTTGGTTATTGAAACATTATTTGTGTTTTCTTTTGAAGCTTTATTTGGATGAAAAAGGAAATGACACTCGTTTTCATCGTTTCGTTTTACGGTTACTGTTGCATATACTATTTTACCATCACTTTCTCCATATACATGATTTGAGGTAAATTCAAATTCATAAGTTTCTAAATCCAGCTTTTCTTTGACAAAATCATCTTTTACTTCAAAAGATACCAGTTCATATCCTGCCATATCTATATAGCCTTCGACATGGTTTATTTCTGTATTCTCGTTTGCTACAAAATATAAATTATATACTCTTACTTCATAATGATCGGTATCAATATATGAAGAATCTAGCTCTACATTATGAGTTAATGCTGCATCTGCCTTATTTAGAAATATATAACTTAAAATACCAGTTAAAGTTAAAACAAATAATATTCCTACGATAATTTTTTTCATAATGACACTCTCTATTCTATTATTTTAAGTATATAACATAATTAAAAAAAGAGCAACTTATAATTCATATAAAAAGCTCGTTATTAATACTTTTATTAAAATAATTTGCCACGTGGATCTAAATCAATTTTTTCAGATTTCTTTATTAGTTTTTTAGAAAGGCATTCTAATTCATTGCTGTATACATTTACCACTTCTTGCTCTTCTCTTTCCGTGAGTTTTTCCTTCATAGGCACTCCTAAATAACACTGAGGTTCTAAAGTACTTGGAGAGATGGACCTCATTAATAGTTCTATTTCTCGTTCATAGTCATTTTCTAATTCTAAAACCGGTGTTAATAATTGAATTCCATATTCATTTAATAAATCTTGATATTTTTTTAACATGGAATCTTGTTCAATTGCAAATAACTGACTTTTTCTAGCTCCTTCGGCAATTATGCTAATGTTTAATTTTTTACATAATAATATACTATAAATATACATCGCTGTTCGACAGGCTAAACAAATAAATTGATAAGGATAAAGTTCTGGGTATTTTTGAGCTAATTCTTTTGTCGACATATTCCAAACAACATCTCTTAAAACTTTGAAATAACCTACCGTTTTACCAATTCCCCAAAAGCTAACCAAATTGCTACCGTATCTTTCAATTAAACGATTGGCAGCAGTATAAACATTGCTGCTTCCTTTACTAGATCCATTATCATAATGTACTAAAACAGCATGATATCCTTCTTCTACGATTTTGCAAGTTGTTAGCATGGAATCAAGACCACCGGAGAACAATACTAATACTTTTTCTTTATTCATTGTTTTCTTCTTCTTTTTTAGCTAATAGTTCTTTAATTGCATTTACTATAGCGATTTTACCATAGTTATAAGTTACTCCACCTTGTTGATAAGCTATATATGGTTCTCTTAATGGTCCATCACAAGAAAGTTCAATGCTTGATCCTTGGGTAAAAGATCCGCTTGCCATAATAATATCATCATCATATCCCGGCATTGGTGCTGGTATCGGTAATGTATTTGAATCAATTGGTGAATATTTCTCTATTCCTTGTACGTATTTTATTAAAAGTTCTCTATTACGGAAAGTGATTGCTTCTACAATATCAGCACGAGGTTCTTTATATTTTGGTGATACACTAAATCCTAAATGTTCGAGAAGGTAAGATGTTAAAACAGCAGTTTTTAGGCTTGATGCTACTACACTTGGTGCAAAATACAATCCTTGCAAGATACTCTTAGTAGCCCCTAGGCTTGGACCAACATCGATTCCCTCTCCTGGTAAATTTAATCGTTCTGCACAAAGTTTAATTAACTTTTCATCTCCACAAATATAAGCACCATTGCTTGCTATGGAAGCTCCTAAATTTTTGATTAAAGATCCTACAATAACGTTTGCTCCTACTTCTAGTGGAGAAATAGTTTCTACCATTTCACAGTAACAATTATCTACCATAATAATTACTTCTTTATCTACTTCTCTAATTTTTGTTATGATTTCGCCAATCTCTTTTACTAAAATGCTTTTTCGATTGCTATATCCTCTACTTCTTTGAATTTCAATTAATTTAATCTTTTTTTCTTTTAATGTTTTTAAGATTTGATCGGTATCAAAATGATCATTTATTAAATCAATTTGTTCATAATGAATTCCAAAACTTTTTAATGAGCTGGGGTTTTCTTTAATTCCTATTACCTCATGTAAGGTATCATAGGGTAGGCCTGTTATGGACATCATGGTATCACCAGGACGTAGTAAAGCAAAAAGAGTCGTAGATAATGCATGGGAACCACTAATAAATTGATTTCTTACAAGTGCTGATTCTCCTTTTAAAACTCTAGCGAATACCCTTTCACAAGCATCTCTTCCTAAATCATTATAACCATATCCAGTTGTCATATTAAAATGACTTTCGTTAATATTTTCTTTTTGAAAAGCATCTAATACTAATCTACTAAAATAGCTTTCTGTTTCATCAATTTGTTTAAATATATCTGTACATTCTAGTTCTCCCTTTTTTACTAATTCATCTATCATTTTTTTACTCCTTTTTTATTATCTTGTTTTTGAAATACAAAAATCTTTTATATATTCTAAAAATTGTTCTACCGTTGGATCAATTTGTCCTTCTTTAAAAAATTGAATTGGGCTTTCTTGCATAATACTTCCATAAAACCCTTGAAATTTACTAAAATATTCTTTTAAATCTTTTAACGATTCCCATTGTTTTTCTGTTATAGAGCATGGAATATAGCATAATAAAGCATTATTTGTGGAGGTAATTATAATGTGATTTTGTTTTACTAAATCATCTACATAATTATTTTTATCTATATCTATTTCATATGCTTCACATATTCGCATGATCAAATTATTATGATATGGTTCTTTTGATTCTAGATGAGTTACAGGTAAGTCTAATTCATTTTCATTAAAAATAATTGTTACTGATATCATATATTCTCCTTATTTGGATCCACCATCAACTCTAATAATTGAGTTATTAATATAACTAGCTTCATTACTGCATAAGAAAAAGACAACATTTGCTATTTCTGTTGGATCAGCAAATCTTTTTAAAAGTATTTTTTCACATTCTTCTTTTTTAAACCCTCCATCTAATTCTTTATTCATATCCGTATTAATCCAGCCAGGAGAAACAGCATTTACCCGAATTAGTGGGGCATATTCTACTGCTAAATTGTGAGTTAAAGAAATAAGTCCAGCTTTTGATGCATCATAATCCATACTATAAGGATAATAGGTATCTATTCCATTCGTTGAAGCAATATTTACAATACTTCCTTGCTCCATTATACTTCTACCATATTTACATACTAAAAATGGGCCAATTAAGTTGGTATCTATTACACTTCTAAATGTTTCTTTTGTTTTATCTTCAACTAAAGAATCTCTCGCAATTCCAGCATTATTAATTATAATATCTAAATGTCCCTGTTCTTCTTTTATTTTATCAATCATTTCTTTTACTTGTATTTCATTTGATACATCACATTTTATTGGTATGGCTAGTTTATATTTTTGACATAACTCTTCGGCTTGTTCTTTGCTATGATTATAATTTACATAGACAATATCCTCATTTTCTAAAAAAATTCTCGCAATACTTGCTCCTAGACCACGAGATGCACCCGTTACTAAAACGACTCTTTTCATTTCATCACCTGCTAAGGCTATTATTATACATCAAAGTATTATTAATTTCTATGGCTTTTTTCTCACTTCCTAAATAATACTCTAAAACTTTAGAACCCCTATCCGATAATTCTAAATAACTAAAAACATGTTCTAAATAATTTGCATCTCCATGACTCTTATTTTGTTCTTCATAATATCGATTAATTAAGTCTCGTGCTTTTATAGCATTTTCATCGCCTAAATAATTTTCTTTATCCAGTCCATAATAATTGCAAGCTATTCCTAAAGTTGATTCTCCTTGATTATAAGAAAATAATCCTAAAATAAGGCTATTAAAGCGATCTACACATGTTCTTAAATAAGCAACTCCTACTCGAATATTGCCTTCTGGAGTATCAAGCATTTCTTTCGTTACTAAAAAAGTATCATATTCTCCGGTAAAACCTTGTTCATTATAGATTGGTACAACCATTGTCTGTCCAACAAAATAATCATACGTAATTTGGCAAATATTTTCACAAACACCATTTTCTATATTTGGTCTTTCTTGCGTAATTTGAGCACTAACTATATCATAAGGCAAGCCATAGCGTATTGAGTACTTTTCGATATATGAGCCAAAATATTGGTTGGTTTCTTCTAATTTACTTGTTTCATCATCTACTCTATTACTTTCCGTTCGATCTTCAAAAGCTAAAGCTACTATACTATCTGGAATCACCACTGCTAAATCTTGTTCTATTTCTTTTTGTAATTCTTTTTTTGGCATTTCATAATTTGTAGAAATAGATATTGTTTCTTCATTTGCCTTTTTTATTTCTTTATTTATTAATCCAGAAATTAGAGATGTTCCAATAACAAAGGACATGGCACCAGCAATAATTTGCTTAGTAGGTAAGTTATTTTTTCTTTTACGATTTACTTTTGGTGTATAATTTATAGGTAAATTTTTCTTGTATTTCTTTATAGTTTCTTTTTCAATAAATTGTTTTAATTTCATTAATAGAAGTTGAAAATAATTATCATAATTATCATGATGAGGCTGAAAAACTTGAAGATTATCTACAATTAATGTTAGTCCATTATTAAAAATGATTTCCATACTTTTATCTCTATCTTTAATTTGACTAATTTGACTTTTTGATAGACTCGATAATAATACTCTTATATCTTCCTTATTTAAAGTAATATAATTGATTTCATTATTTTGATATTTATAAGCATAATATTGTCTTCCTCTATTTTCATCTATATAAAATTTATTCACTTTCTTCACCCATTTTACTTTCAATTACTTTATCAATCATATCATATTCACTACTTGATAAATCATTGTTAATAATATATTTATCATCTACGATTTCATAAGAAGATGCTAATAAATCATTATCCACTAAATAAACTATATAATTTTTGCTAAAATTATAATCAAAATGAGTAAATAGGAACGTTGCTTTTGTTTTATTTCCTTCTACATCTTCTAATATTATTTCATTCATAAGTCTCACCCTAATATTATTATAAATTATTTTTAATATAAGTGCTAGGGTAAAGTGAAAAAAGGTAAAAGAAAAAGTCAACTTTAGGTCGACTCTATTTTTTTGTTACTATTAGTTTCATGGCTGTTTTATCTTCGCCATTAATTACGACATCATTAAAGGCTGGTATTACAACTAGATTATCACCACTAGGTGCTACGAAACCTCTGGCAATTGCTATTCCTTTAATGGCTTGATTAAGAGAACCAGCTCCAATTGTTTGAATTTCTACACTGCCTTTCTCTCTAAATATATTGGCAATTGCTCCCGCTACTTTACTGGGATTTGATTTGCTAGATACTTTTAATATTTCCATATATTTTTTCCTCGACTTTCTAATTAAATATATGAAAATATGTCTAGATTATTCTTCTAAATTAATGTTTTCATAAGCCCCTAAATCATAAACTTCATAACCTAAATCAATTAATGTTTCAGTTGCTATTTTACTTCGAGCACCACTTTTACAGTAAACAAATAATACAGTATTTTTATCAATTCCCATAAATTCGTTGATTTCATCATAAGGAATATTGAAAGCTCCTTCAAGATGATCTTCTGCATATTCTTCTCTTGTTCTTACATCAATGATTTGATAGTTTTCACTTTCCACCATGATTTCTAAAGCTTTGGTGCTATCAATTTTCTGATAAGTGAATTCTTCTGTTTTATCAGAAGAACAGCCAAATAATAAAAAACATGTTAAAAATAAAACGATATATTTCATTTTATATTCTCCCATCTTGCATAAATTCCACATGGTAATATTAAATTCGAATTATTTACTGGTAATCCTAGTTCATCGCTACTAATGGTACCTTTCCATTTATTATTTACTCTTAAATAAAGAATATCTTCTAAAACCGTTTTTGATAAACCCGTTGTATAAGAATTAATGATAAACAGAAGCGGATTATCACTTAATAGTTCTGCTGTATCTTTGATTAAATCATCTAAATCGGATTCAATATTCCATACTTCGCTTTTAGATCCCCTTCCAAAAGATGGTGGATCCATTATGATTATATCATATTTATTTCCTCTTCGTATTTCTCTTTTTACAAATTTTCTTACATCATCTACTAAAAAACGAACCGGAGCATTTTCTAAATGGTTTAATTTTACATTTTCTTTTGCCCAATCAATCATGCCACGAGAAGAATCTACATGAACCACACTTGCTCCTTCTTTTAGGGCTGCTATAGTTGCAGCACCCGTATATGCAAATAAATTTAATACCTTAATTTCTCTATTTGCATTTCTAATTTTTTCGCGAATTAAATTCCAATTGTAAGCTTGCTCTGGAAATAATCCAGTATGCTTAAATCCCATTAATTTTAAATTAAATTTTAAATCATGATAATTGATTATCCAAGATGATGGAACATTTCCTTTTAAATTCCATTTTCCTCCACCGGTATTACTGCGATCATATATTGCATCAACTTTCTTCCATGTTTCTGTTTCTTCTTTGTTCCATATTACTTGGGGATCTGGTCTACTTAATATTACCCCATTCCATGATTCTAGTTTTTTTCCATTATTTAAATCTAATATTTGATATTCATTAAAATCCGTTATTAATTTCATTTGCTATTCTCCATTAAATATAGGGCAATTGGATCTACAATATCTAGGATTCCATTTATAAGGAAGAAGAAACCAACAATAATCGTTTGAACCGATGCTTCATAATAAAGGTTCAATCCAGTAAGTAATCCTGATGTTAGGAATGCAAATAAAATGAATAAACGTAATATCCACATTTTATTTTTTTTATCATGATAAAAGTCTGCTTTTTTTAATTTAATTAAACACATGAGCCCCATCCAAATCATTAAAATAAGTACCATATTTTTAGTTGTTAAATTAATTAAGAATAAACTAATAAAAGCTCCTAAAGAAATAAGGAAAGTAAATAAACTTTCAAAATCTTTTTCTTTTAATATTAATATAAACTGGGTTAATTTAATTAGTGCATAAAAACCAAATACGGTTTTTAAAATAAAACCTAAATCATTTACTTTAAATGTTGGTAATAATAATATTACACCTGCTATTAGCATTAAAGATATCCCTGTAATTAAATCAACTAATTCTTTTTTATTCATAACACACCTCTTGGAATAATTATAACACAAAATAAAAAAGAAAAATACAGGTAAAAATATCTGCATTTTAACTTACTATATATGGATTAGAACTAGTACCATCTCCCGAAGATATTGTGATATTGGCACGTAGGTTGATGACAGGACGTATTCCTAATGGTAAATTAACTATTGCATGATCGCCTCCAAAATTTCCATTTAATGCTATTCCAAAAATTTCTGAACTAGTTCCAATTCCTGGATATCTGTGTGGAGTCATTGTCCAATAACTACTTCCTGTATATAAGTAGTAATTTGTGTTTGACAACTCATTTACTCCGCCAGCATATACTACTTCATCAGCCGTTAGAAGCCCGATTGGATACTGTAATGCATGATTTCCTTTACTGCTACTATTTACTGTAAATAAATCATTATTCGAACATGTAAAATTTGGGGTTTTATTGCTTACTAATCTTATATATGCTCCATAATAAGTTAAGGTTTCTCCGGTTCCACCTTCCCCATTACTATTCGAACTGTTTGTACTTGGTGTTCTATCATTGCAAAATCCAGCATCAAAATCTACATTATTCGCATGTGGAGTTAAATTATCATTGTACCACTCATCTAGTTTTATTTTTATTGCGCTGCTTGTTCCGGTTCCATGTACATTTCCTTCTGTATACATAAATCCTACATACATATTGTTTGTACTTGTATCGTTATACGTGTTTGTTCCTATTTGTACATCTGTTCCCGTCGCCTCTGTACTTGTTCCACTATAGATGATTCTTATTGTTCCATCTCCATTAATTCTTATAATACGCCAATAGTATCCTGCAAAATATATCCAATTATCTTGTGGGTTTCCAGCAAAATAATATACTTCTCCATCATTATCATATTGCGTTTCGTCTAGTGATTTATATATTGTACCAGTTGTTGTATTTGTTACCGTTGTACTAAAATCTCTCCTTGTTAATATTGTTGGATAATTTTTTAATATTGTATCTTTTGCATTTGGTAAATATTCATCAAAATATAAAGTACATTTCGTTCCTTTGGTAGTATAAGGACTGATACTAAATGCTTTTGAACTACTATCATAACTTAATGTTAAATTATCAATGGTTGTTCCATCTTTATAAGTGCATGTACTTTGTGTTGTATCTAAAGTATAACTTTTAGTACTATCTAATTCTTCTGCTTCTACACCATTGATGTATAAGGCAACAACATTTAAATCCGCTAAACTATAATTAATTGTTCCATTTACTAGAGGAATAGACTTTGTTACTCGGTATTTTGCTCTTGTAAATGTGAGTATTACAGCACTAATTATTAGTACTGCTACTGCTCCAATAATGATATTTCTTTTTAAATGGCTTTGTTTTAAGGTTTCAAATTTCATATATTAACACCTACTTTAACGTTAGTTTATCATAACTTTTTATGTTAGTCAATACCGAACAAAACATTATTAGTGTTAAGTGGTGCTTTACATACTTTTGTGAGCTAATACCTTACAATAATACCAGGTGATCAATTTGAAACAAGTTGAATTTGATAATAATATTTATAATACTATTCGTAAGAATATTAGAAAATATCGAAAAGAAAGAAAAATGACTAGTGCCGAGCTTGCAGAAATAGTTGGTTTATCTCATGAATTTATAAGACAAATTCAAAGTGATAAGGCTGCTTATAATTTTTCTGTTGAAACTTTATATCGTATTTCTGTTGCTTTAGATGTTAGTTTAGACGATTTAATTAAAAAAAATTCAGATTAAATTCTGAATTTTTTTATGATACCTTTTCAAATTGTGAGTTATAAATTTTAGCATAGAAACCATTTTTAGCAAGAAGCTCTTCATGACGACCTACTTCAACAATATCGCCTTCATTCATAACTAAAATTAAATCAGCATTTTTAATGGTTGATAAACGATGGGCAATGATGAATGAAGTTCTCCCTTCCATTACTTTGTCCATGGCTTGTTGAATTAATTCCTCCGTACGAGTATCTACGTTACTTGTTGCTTCATCTAGTATTAATACTTTTGGATTAGCAAGTATTGCTCTAGCAATGGTAAGTAATTGCTTCTCTCCACCACTAATGTTATTGGTTTCTTCATTAATTACAGAATTGTATCCATCTGGAAGTGTTCTGATGAAGAAATCTGCACTAGCAGTTTTTGCAGCATCCATTACTTCTTTATCAGAAGCATTTAGATTACCATAGCGTAAATTATCAAGTATGGTTCCATTAAATAACCAAGTATCTTGAAGTACCATTGCAAATACGGTTTCATATTCTTTTCGTTTATAATCTTTAATATTTACACCGTCCAATAAAATCTCTCCACCATTTAGTTCATAAAATCTCATTAATAGTTTTACAATAGTTGTTTTTCCAGCTCCAGTTGGACCAACAATTGCTATCTTCTGTCCATCACTTACTTTGGCATTAAAATCTTTTATAATAATCTTATTTTTATCATAGCCAAATTGTACATGCTTGAATTCAATATTTCCTTTTACTTTATTACAATCTTTTGTTCCTTCATCGATATATTCTTCTTGTTCAAGGAAATTAAATACTCTTTCACTAGCTGCGATCATACTTTGAATTAAACTGGATATTTGAGCTAATTGAGCGATTGGATTCGTAAAATTACGAGAATATTGAATGAAACTTTGAATGTTACCAATGGTTATTTTACCATTAATAGCAAAGATGGCTCCAAGAATCGCAATGATCGTATAATTTAAGTTCGATACAAAGTTCATAATCGGATGCATAAGTCCTGATAAGAATTGAGCTTTAAATCCAGCTTCACATAATAATTCATTATCTTCATCAAAATTTTTCATTTGTTTTTTTTCGGCATTAAATGCTTTGATAACCGTATGTCCACTAATCATTTCTTCTACTTCGCCATCGACACTTCCTAAATAATTTTGTTGATTAATAAAGTGTTTTTGACTCTTTTTTACAATAATCATTACAATAATACTTGCTACTGGTAAAATTAAAGCGGTAATGATTGCTAGAGTAACATTAATTGTGCACATCATTATAAATATTCCAATTAATGTTACAATTGATGATACAAGTTGTGTTGCTGATTGATTTAGATTTAATTGAAGGGTATCAATATCATTTGTAATTACAGACATGATATCTCCTGTGTTTTGTTTATCATAATAACTCATTGGTAAACGATTTAATTTATGAGATATCTTTTTTCTTAGTTTATAACTAGCTCTTTGAGATACGTGAGTCATAATTAAGTTTTGAATATAATTAAACAAAGCACTCACAATATATAATACTGCTAAACAGATAAGAATTGTTTGGATCGCTTTAAAGTCGATTCCTCCTGTACCATTAATTTTAGCAATGATTCCATTATATATTTCTGTTGTAGCATTTCCTAAAATTTTTGGTGATACAATAGCAAAGATGGTACTACCAATCGCAAAAAGAAATGCTAATATAATTAAAATTTTATATTCTGATATTACTTTTAAAAATTTCTTTAATGTTCCTTTGAAGTCACGTGCTTTATCCACTGCTCCGGGACCTCCCATTCTTCTAGCCATTAGAGTTCCTCCTCCTTTAATTGAGATAAAGCAATTTCTTTATAGATTTTGCATGTTTTTAATAATTCTTTATGGGTTCCGCTTCCAACAACTTCCCCCTCATTTAAAACAATAATATTATCTGCATTCATAATTGTACTAATTCTTTGGGCTACAATTAAAACAGTAGCATCTTTGGCATGTTTGAATAATGCTTTTCTTAAAGCTGCATCCGTTTTAAAATCTAGCGCACTGAATGAATCATCAAAAATATAAATTTCCGGATTCTTTGCGATGGCTCTAGCTATGGATAAACGTTGTTTTTGACCACCAGAAACATTAGTGCCACCTTGAGATATAACACTATCAAATTTATCTTTTTTAGTATTAATAAATTCTAGTGATTGACTTACTCGGGCAGCATCTAACATTTCACTTTCCGTTAAATTTTCATTTCCGAGCATTAAATTTGATTTAATCGTTCCACTAAATAACATTCCCTTTTGTGGCACATAACCAATTCTATTTCTAAGTTCCACAACTGATGCATCTTTAATATTTACACCATCCACATAAATTTCACCACTGGTTGCATCAAAGAATCTTGGAATTAAATTAATTAATGTAGATTTTCCAGATCCGGTTGAACCAATAAAAGCAGTCGTTGTTCCAGGAGTTGCTTTGAAACTTATATTTTTAAGCATTGCTTCATCAGCATCAGGATACTTAAAGCTTACATCTTTGAATTCAATTACACCCTTTTCATTTTCTTTGAATTCAACTGGATTTTCTGGCTCAACAATAGATACTTCTTTTTTTAGTATTTCTTTAATTCTTTTTAATGATACTAAAGCACGTGGCATCATAACTGATACTAAAGAAATCATTAAGAAAGACATAATAATTTGCATTGTATAAGTTATAAATGCAAGAAGCGTTCCTACTTGTAATGTTCCAATATCGATTTGTTTTGCACCATACCAAACAATTAAAATACTAATAATATTCATAACTAACATCATGCTTGGCATCATTATACCCATGAGACGATTTACAAAAAGATTTGTTTTCGTTAGCTTCACGTTTGCTTTATCAAATCGTTCTTCTTCATATTTTTCGGTTCCAAACGTTCTTATAACCGGCATACCTGTAATAATTTCTCTAGAAACTAAATTCATTTTATCAATTAATTTTTGCATACTTTTAAACTTTGGCATTGCCAATGCAAAAAGAATACCAATTAAAATAAAGATAATAATTAAAGCAATTCCAATAATCCAATTAAGGGGATTATCACTTACTTTAATAAATGCTCCAATTCCCATTATCGGTGCAAAAACGACAATTCGAAGAAGCATGATAAAAAACATCTTTATTTGTTCAATATCATTGGTTGATCTAGTGATTAAGCTGGAAGCACCAAATTCTTTGAATTCTTTTGATGAGAAACTCATAATTTTTCTAACTACTTTACTTCTCAATACGTAGCCAATTTTTGCAGCTAGTCGTGCTACTAAGAATCCAACGATAATGGCAATAATCATTCCTGCCCCAGCAATTCCTAGCATCATTAATCCTTTTTCAATGATATAACTCATTTGGTAATCATCCATATTCATACCAATTCCATTATAAATTGTATTTACACTAGATATTGCATATTGATCTAGTATCGAAGCATCTAAAGTAGATAGAGAATTTTCAATTGATGTTATAATCATATCAAAAGTATTGTCATCCATCATTAAAACAATATCTAATAAAGTGCTTCCTTCTGGAATCTCTAAATGTAGAAGCTCTTTTAATGATTCATTATTACTATAAAGCATTGTTGTAATAATAAGTGGCATCTTTATTTTTTCTTCCACAATATCTTTTTCTTCTTCTGTAAGATCTTTTAACAGATATAAATTTTCTTCTGTTATTAGTGGATAAGATTCTTCTAATCGTTCTAATTCTTTACTACTTAGATTTTCTGTTACATAAAGATCATAGCTTGCCATTATTGCTGGATCTTCATCACTAATACGCACAATTGCGTCAAACATATCGACCGTTAATACTTCTGGTAATCCACGATCAATACCTCCTTGTTGAATTCCATTATTGATAATATCTGATGTATAGCTTGGTAGTTCTAAATCGCATAAAGCTTGAACTGTTAGCAGTGCTATAACTGCAATAATTGGAATTACAAACACAAAAAAAACATTTTGTTTTTTCAAAAAAATCCCTCCCATTTATTATATTAGTCGTACGTCTAATTATATCATTAAATGAAGGGTTTGAAAACTAAAAATTATAGAGTTCGTTTATAAATTAAAGCATCATAACTTTTTTGTTCATTTAAGTATGATTCTATTTCTAATTTTAATTTGTATAAAGTGATAATTTTATGTTGTAATTCTTTTAAAATTATTAAAACATTTTGAGAGTAATCAATCTCTAAATTTAATATTTCATTTAATATATCTTGATCATTATCTTTATTTGGTATTTCTCTTAATAGTATTTGTAAATCTCTAACTAAATCATTTATTATATATAAATAGTAAGAAATATAATTGTTATTTGTTCTGGTATATATTCCTGCAATTATATTTTTTATTCCGGCAGTAATCTCTTCTTGTATCGCACTATTTTCTACTTTTTTATTTAATGTTATTAAAATTGGATGAATTAATTTTCTTATTTCTAATATCAATTCTTCTAAAGTATCAAAGTTTAATTCTTCTGTTTCTTCTTCATATCCTGTTTCGTTAATTTGAGATATTTGTTTTTTTCTAATAGCAATTCTTTTCTTACTTAACACTCCTATCATATCTTCCATTATTTTTTCTTTTTCTATGTCTTTTAAACTACTTAGAGCTAGTATTATTTGATATAAATCAAAACCTAAATCATTGTTTAATTCTTTGTTGTTTGGAATTTCGCCATTTACTATTTGTAAATAGTAATCTAATATAGCTATCATTTTATAATATTCTTTATTTTCTTCTTGATACTGTTTTAACTTATTTATTATATTTGTTAGCTTTACAATTAAATCTATCTTGACGGTTTCTTTTGTTTCGACAATTAAAGTTAATCCTCTATTATTTTGAAGATTTTCTTTTAATTCTTTTATTCTTTTATTATAATCTTCTAAAATTTGATTTACTTCTACTGATACTTTTTTAGCAAGATATTCATCGTTCTTTGTTAATTCTTTGATTTCATTTATTAATTCCGTAATATCACTTTTACTATTAATCGTTTCTTTTACTTCTTCTTTCATTCCCGTAATTTTACTTAAAATAGTTGCTAATAAATCATTATTAATATTATCTGTAAGAGTAGCATAAATAATTTTTTTAGTCAAAGCAAGTCCTGTTCTTATATTGACAATAAATTCTAACGGTTCTACTTCTAACCAATAAAAATCTTGTTCACAAACATAAGTGTCAGATGAAATAATACTAGTTGTATTTTGAAATAAATGGTTACTTATAGGAAAACGTACATATTTCTTTTGTTTATATTCGATTACTTGTAATTCATTTGTAGCACTAGTGTAAGTTTTTCCTGTTAATTTTAATTTTCCTTTTTCATATAGACTTTCTAATTTTTTTTGAATTGATTTCGGAGCTAAATCGGTTATATATTCGTGATAAGTAGCTAAGTATAATTCAGGGCTATTTGGTACTTTTTCTAGAATATGCCAATTCGGATCTTTATCAGAAAAATAGGTTCCTAGGCGAATTCCCGAAATTATACTTGGTTTAGTTACTTCTTCATTATAACTTAAAATAGTTTTATCAGTATATCCATCAAATAAGTAATTTCCTAACATTTTACCATCTGCTAATGTATAAAAGCTGTCATTGCCTTGATAATTTGTTTCTAAGCCCTCTAAAATATTGAGTTGATTGCTTGCATGAAGTTTTAAATTGCCTTGATAAGTTGTTTCTAACCCTTCTAATATGGCAAATGTTGTAATTTCTGATGTTACATTTTCTAGACAATCTAACATGGGTTTAGTTGGTAAAAATGCATTTTTCATTTGCGTTTCCTCCCTTTAAAGCTAAACTATTATAACAAGTTTCCTTTTGAAATTCAACATCATAAGGTAGACTTTAAAGATACAATTTGATAAAATAAACTTGGTGATAATATGAAAAAATATATTGATGATTATATTTTAATGGTGGAAGAAAAAATAAAAGAAAAAAGTGTTGATCAAAAATTAGAGGAAGATATGCTTATTAAAATCGAATTTTTTAATAAAGAAAGAATTATTCACTTACTTATTACTCTTTTTTATGCTGTATTTACGATTCTTTTTGTTTGTCATATTCGGGATTCCGTAATGTATTTGATTTTTGCATTATTTATGGTTTGTTTCCTCATTCCGTATATTATTTATTATTTTAAATTGGAATCTAGAGTTCAATATTTGTATAAACTTTATGACAAAATAAAAAATTCAGATTAATCTCTGAATTTTTTTAACTGCTAAATTAGTTTAAAGCGTCTTTTATTTTGATTCCAGATTTTAAGGAAGAT
>JAGHGS010000052.1 GCA_017888105.1 Bacilli bacterium | reverse complement strand
TATAATATTAAATGTGTTGAGATTATTTAAACTCTTTGAGCGGAATTTATAATAATCCAACACTTTTTATTTTGCAACACTATTTTAACAAAACTAAAGACTTTTCGTTAGAAATTTGGTACAATAAATATATAGAATTGGGTGAAATTATGAAAACAATAAGTATAATAATAGGTAAATTAGCAATATTAGCAGGAAAAGTTTTTCATCGAGGAAGTTCTCTTCCGGGAAAAATGGTATTAAAAGTCGATAAAAACATTTTAAAAAAATTAAAATATCCAAAAATAAAGTTAATTGTTACAGGTTCATCAGGAAAGGGAAGTACTGCCAAATTAATCGCAGATGTCCTAAAAGATAATGGATACACAGTATGCTTTAATGAAGCCGGAGCCAATCTAAAATTTGGAGTAACGACAACCTGTATAAAAAATTGTAATCTATTTGGTAAAATAAAAAAAGATATTTTAATATTAGAAGTAGATGAAAGATATACAAAGGAAGTGTTTAAAGAAATAAATCCCAGCCATCTAATTGTAACAAATTTAACCAAAGATCAACCGCCAAGACAATATAATGTAGATATCATTTTTAATGAGATAAAAAAGAATTTACCAGAAAATACTACAATTATTACAACAATAGATGAGCCATATTTAAGACACTTTGGATTAGACTTACCCAATAAAAATATTCACTATGCAATTGAAAAAAACAAATATTCTTACAAAGAACAAATATTTGAAAATTTAAACACTTATTACTGTTTAAGTTGTGGAGCAAAACTGAAATATGATTATTATAATTTTGAAACTTTAGGAAAGTATCAATGCCCAGAGTGTGATTTTAAATGGTCAAGCCCAGATGTAATAGGAACCGATTTAGATTTAGAAAGTGGTACAATAAAAATAGGAGATCAAGTAATTAGTATTGGTGGAGATATGCTATTTAATGCCTACAATACTTTAGCAAGCTTTACTTTTTTAAAAGAAATGGGTTTAAAAGAAAAAGATATAATTAAGAGTATCAATAATCACAATCATAATAAAAATATAGAATTTATAAAAAATAATAAACTATACAAAGCTCTTAATTGCAAAGCTGAAAATGCTACAACTTACAACCAAAACGTCTATAAAGTTTATTTAGATAAAGACTTAAAAGATGTAATAATAGGTTGGAAAGAAATTAGTAGAAGATATAATCATTTTGATGTATCATGGTTATACGATATTGAATTTGAACTTTTAAATAATGATTCTTTAAATAAAATTTATGCGGTAGGAATTGATAAAGAAAATATAAAGAAACGCTTGTTACTAGCACGAATTCCTGAAGAAAAAATTGTTATAGCCACTTCTTTATCTGAAATTAAATCTCAAATAGAAGAAAGTGACGCAAAAAAAGTATATGGCATTTTAAATTTCGATTATATGGAGCCATTCCAAAATACTTTTAAGGAGGAAGAACTATGATCACAATTGCCCATCTATATCCCTATGAATTAGCTTTATATGGTGAAAATGGAAATATAAAAGCTTTAACTTATGCTTTAGAGAAAGAAAATATTAAATATAAAATAGTATTAGTAGATAAATTGGATAAGTTAGAATGGGACAAGTATGATATGGTTTATATTGGAAGCGGTCGAAAACAATATTTAGAAGATGTTAAAAAACGTTTGTTACCATACAAAGAGGAAATATTAAATTACATTGAAAATGAAAAAATATTATTTGCTACTGGTAACGCAATAAGTATTTTCGATTTTCTAGATTTATATGAAGTAAAATTTTATGAAGAAAGACAAGTTTATGATGTAGATGCAACCACTTCATTATGTAAAGGAAATATCAAAGGCTTTCAAAACACAGAATATTTAATTGATACAACTAAAAATGTTATCTTTAATATGAATGAAGGAATTGGAAACGCCAACACATTAATAGAAGGGTTCCAATACAAAAATTTTTATGCAACCTCCATTATTGGTCCAATATTAGCACGTAATGATCATTTAAACCATTATTTCATAAATATACTCAAAAAAAATAAATAAGATTTTAAATTCTTATTTATTTTTCTTTAAATTTTTATTAATAAGTCTAACTTTAACTCCTTTTTTTCTAGCAAATGTTTTCTTAACACCTTTTGGTAAATTAGCTTTATAAGTTTTCATACATCCACCTCCTATAAACCATAACTAAAGCTAATTATATCACTAACTCTAAAAAATTCCAATAAAAATCGATATTCTTGACAATTAAAGAGGGGAATAATATAATTAACGTGAGTTTAAAACTCATAGAAAGGAATAATATGTTAGAATTAAAAAATATATCTTTTAAAAGAGATAACAAAATTATCTTAAATAATATAAATTTAACTTTAGATGATGATAAGTTCTATTGTATAACCGGACCCAATGGAAGTGGAAAATCTACCCTTGCAAAAATAATTATGGGTCTAATAATTCCCGATAGTGGTTCCATTATTTACAATGGCATAGATATTACCAATTTAACAGTAGATGAACGTGCTAAATTAGGGCTTGGCTTTGCTTTTCAAAATCCGGTAACGTTTAAAGGTTTAACGGTATATGATTTACTAAAAATTGCCACAGGAAGTGAAGTTGGCAAAAAAGAAGCATGTGATATTTTATCAAAAGTAGGATTGTGTGCAAAAGAATATATAGACCGAGAGTTAAATAATTCTCTATCCGGTGGCGAATTAAAAAGAATTGAAATTGCTAGTGTAATCGCAAGATGCCCAAGTGTATCCATTTTTGATGAACCAGAAGCAGGAATAGATTTATGGAGTTTTAAATATTTAACTGAAATATTTAAGGAAATAGGATTAAAGAAAAACGGAACAACGATTGTTATTTCTCATCAAGAGCGAATTTTATCCATTGCAGATGCAATTATTCTTTTAGAAGCTGGACAAATTAAAGAGGCAGGAAATAAAGATACGATGTTGAACAACATATTAGCATCAGATTGTCTAAAAGGAGGAACGCATGAATAATCAAGATAAAGAGTTATTAAAAGAAATTAATGATTCTTTTAATGAAGAATCTGAAAGTTATAATATAAGAAAAAATGGTAAAAGTATTGCAAGAAAAGTAAACGACTATATCAATATTGTAACCAAAGAAGATAAAAGTGGAATTGACGTTTATGTCAAAGAAAATACCCTTTTTGGAATCGTACACATACCAGTCATTATTACCGAAAGCGGTTTAACGGATGTCGTTTATAATGATTTTCATATTGGTAAAAATGCCAATGTCATAATTTTTGCTGGATGTGGAATTCACAATGATGAACACAAAGATTCAGAACATGATGGTATTCATCGCTTTTATTTAGAAAGTGGAGCTAAAGTAAAATATGTAGAGAAACATTATGGCGAGGGAAAAGGAAGCGGAAAGAAAGTTCTTAATCCAACAACCGAAATTTATATGAAAGATCATTCTTCTATGACAATGGATAGTGTACAAATAAAGGGAGTAGATGATACGGTTCGAATTACAAAAGCAGAATTAGAAGACAATACGACTCTAGAAATATCCGAAAAAATACGAACGACAGGAAACGAGACCGCCAAAACAGAATTCAACGTGAATTTAAATGGTGAAAATGCCAGTGTTCATGTAACCAG
Source organism: Bacilli bacterium (assembly GCA_017888105.1). GTDB lineage: Bacteria > Bacillota_I > Bacilli_A > RF39 > UBA660 > Caccenecus. The sequence continues at coordinate 1,198 of JAGHGS010000052.1, read as the reverse complement.
CAGAAGTGTAGCTGAAGGATCTTCTTATCAAGAGTTCATTTCAAATATTACAGGAAATACAAAGTGTTATGCTCATGTTGAATGTGATGCCATTATAAAAGAAAACGGTAAAGTAAAAGCAATTCCTGAAATTTATGCCAAAAATATTGATGCTAATTTAATTCATGAAGCGGCAATCGGTAAAATTGCAGGCGAGCAATTAAAAAAATTAATGACCTTAGGCTTAAATGAGAGTGAAGCTGAAGAAGTTATTATTAAAGGATTTTTAAAATAACATATGTGTAAAGTCATATATGTTTTTTTGATTTGAAAGAGAATATTGATGATATAATATTAGGCAAGGTGTATTTTTATGGACAAACACTATGAAGTAATTATTATTGGTGCTGGACCATCAGGTTTAGGAGCAGCCTTAAATCTTTTAAAAAATGGGATAAAAGATATATTAGTTATAGAACAAAAAGAATTTCCAAGATATAAATGTTGTGCAGGATATATTACGAATAAAACAAAAAAAGAATATGAACAACTTGGATTAAATATTGATAAATGTCATTATAGTTTGATAAAAGATTTTAAGATATTTTACAAATATCAAGAAAAGCAAAAAATTGTGAATAAGTTTTTATTTACCAACAAAAATATTGATCGAGTAGAACTAGATTATGAGTTTTTTAAATTAGCTAAGAAAAAAGGAATAAAAATAGAAGAAAATACTCATATTATCAAACACGATATCAACAAAAATAAAATAAAAACAAACAGTAAGGAAACATTTACTTATGATTATTTAGTTTTTGCTGATGGTACAACTGGTTATGGCAGTAAATATCAAAAAAACAAGAGCAAAAACATTGCCATGCAATTAATAGAAAAGACAGGTAGACCGGATAGTATTGAAATCCATTTTGGTATAACTAAGCATGGTTATGGATGGGTAAGTACATATAAAGGAATTACAAATATAGGACTAACTGATGTTTATAATCCTAAATTAAATTACAATAAAACATTTACAGAATATTTAAGAAAGTTAAATATAAAAGCAAATGTAAAAAATTTAAAAGGAGCATTTACTCCAATAGGTATTCGAAAACCAATTATAAATAAAAATATTTTTTATGTAGGAGACGCAGTAGGAGCTTGCGATCCTCTAACTTTATCTGGTTTAAGATATGGACTTTTTACAGGAAAAATG
>JAGHGS010000051.1 GCA_017888105.1 Bacilli bacterium | reverse complement strand
CTGTTATAATTAAGCTATAAAAATCAGGGGAGGAAAAAATAAATGAAAGAATTAGAGTTAAAAAAAGAAGAAAATATTGAAAATTTAATTTATGAAATTCGTGGAAAGCAAGTAATGTTAGATAGTGATTTAGCAAGGCTTTATAAATGTGCAAATGGTACCAAAGATATAAATAAAGCAGTAAAAAGAAACTTAGAAAGATTTCCGGAAAGATTTATGTTTCAATTAACAAATACAGAATATCAAACTTTGAAGTTCCAGATTGGAACCTCAAGCATAAAAGGTGGTAGAAGATATAATCCATATGTATTCACAGAACAAGGCGTTGCTATGCTATCTGCTATTTTAAGAAGTGAAATAGCAGTTGAAATTAGTATAAAAATAATGGATGCTTTTGTTGCTATGCGGAAATATATTGGAAATAATTTAGTTGAACATCAAAATCTCTATGATTTAGTATTAGAAGATCATAATAGAATTAATAAACTTGAAGATACATTTCAAAAATTCGAAGAAAAAAGAAAAGTACATGAAATTTATTTTGATGGACAGATTTATGATGCTTATTCGAAGATATTAGATATTTTTAATAGTGCTAAAGAAGAGGTAATTATTGTTGATAATTATGCTGATAAAACACTTCTTGACATAATTAAAAATTTGACTATTAAAGTAACAATTATAACTAAGAAAAATAATTTATTAAAAGAACAAATGATAGCAAAGTATAATGAAGAATATCATAATTTAATTGTAAAATATAGCAATCGTTTTCATGATAGATATTTTATTTTAGATAATAAAGTAGTATATCACTGTGGGACAAGTGTTAATCGGATAGGTTATAAGACTTTTTCTATTACTTTAGTTGGTGAAGATGATATAAGCCACTTGTTAATTGACAAAGTACATAAGATTTAGTTTATATGTAAGAATTGGAGGTTTTGGATATGAATGAAATTGTATTAAAAAAAGAAGAAAATATTGAAAATTTAATTTATGAGATTAGAGGAAAGCAAGTGATGTTAGATAGTGATTTAGCTAAGCTTTATCAAGTAGAAACAAAACGTATTAATGAAGCAGTCAGTAGGAACAAAGAAAAGTTTCCGGAAAGATTTTACTTTCGAATTACTGAAAAAGAATATGATTCTTTGAAGTCGCAAATTGCGACTTCAAAAGGTGGCTCTAGAAAAGGGCATTCGGTATCTACGGAACAAGGTGTTGCCATGCTTGCAACGATATTGAAGTCAAAAATAGCTACTCAGGTAAGTATTGCTATTATGGATGCTTTTGTTGCAATGCGGAAATATATTTCTAGTAATTTTATAGAACAAAAATACATTAATAATATGGTACTAGAACATGATTCAAAAATTAAATTATTACAACATTCATTTGATAAACTTGAAGAAAAACAAAAGATAAATGATATCTATTTTGATGGACAAATTTATGATGCATATTCCAAAATATTCGATATTTTTAAGCATACCAAAAAAGAATTAATAATAATTGATAGTTATGCCGATAATACAATACTCGATATTATTAAAAGATTAAATATTAAAGTAACAATTATAACAAGAAAAAATAATTTATTAACTGTACAAGATATAGAAAAATATAATAAACAATATCATAATCTAACCGTAAAGTTTGATAGTACTTTTCATGATAGATATTTTATTTTAGATAATAAAACGATTTATCATTGTGGGGCAAGTATTAACCGGATTGGCTATAAAACATTTTCGATAACTTTAATAAAGGATAAATTGGTAACAAATGTTTTAATAAACAGAGTAAAAGAAATTACTAATTAGTTTACACTTTTTTGTTAAATTTTTAGAATAATAAAATATAAAATTGAAATTTGTGGTAAAATGAATAATAGAGAATGGAGGTAATGGTGCACTAAAAAGTAGATAATAAAACAATAATGAATTTTAAAGTCCAAATTTAGTAGAAAACATTAGTTAAGTAAAGGAGAGTGAAAAAATGTTAAAAACAAAAGTTGGATACAGTGAAAATGTAGATGCTTATGCATCAGGTGTAGAAACTGCCGAAATGGCAAATGTAATGGAAAATCCTCAAATAGGATTATTCTTCACAAGTTGCGTTCAAGATCAAGCAAAATTAATGGAAGGAGCAAAAAGTGTACTTGGTGACGTTCCAATCATTGGATGTACTTCATCAGCAGCTCTATGTACTCAAGATGGATATCTAAATAAAGAAACGGGATATTCAGGAATGATGCTTTTTGGTGGTGACGTTGAAGTAGTTACCGCTGGTTCTAAAAAGACAGATGAAAGTCCTAGGGAAATAGGTAGACGGATTGCCGAAGAAGCAGTAAGTAAAGTAAAAGGCAAAGACTTAGAACCTGATTTCTTCTTTATGAGTGCAAGTCCTGCAAATGAAGAAGAATATATGAAAGGAATTCAAGATGTAATTGGTGATGTTCCTGTATTTGGTGGTTCAGCAGCTGATAACACAGTAGAAGGAAAATGGAGTATCTTAAATGATGGAGAATCTTTTGCTGATGGTTGTGTACTTGCTATTTTCTATACAAATGGCGAAATGAAGAACCTTTATACAGGTGCTTATCATGAAACTAAAAATGCTGGTATTATTACAAAGGTTAAAGACAGAAGAACACTTGTTGAAATTGACCATGAACCAGCCCTAAAAAAATATGCTGAATGGACAGGCAAAGATGTAGATTCATTAATGGGAGGTAACCTACTTACCGAAACAATTTGTGCACCTTTAGGAGTAAAAGACCCTATTGGTAAAGTAATCGCCGTTCGTCATCCAATGAATGGTAATGATGATTATTCTATGAATATTGGTGCTGATTTAGCCGAAAATACAGCTGTAATACAATTATCTAATACTCCAGAAGGAATATTAAAAGCAAACGAAGAAACGATTGAAAAAGTAACTGATATGATGGAAGGAGAAATCCAAAGTTATTTCTTAGTTCACTGTGGTGGACGTAGACTTGGACTTGCTCTTGCAAGTATTGAAGATAAAATTTATCCGGAAATTAAAGAATCTATTCCAGATAAAGAATTCTTAGTAGTATTTACATTTGGTGAATATGGTAGAGGAGATCATTCATCTAACACTGTTGGTGGATTATCACTTTCATATACAGCATTTGGAGAATAAAAATAAAGGAGGAAGATAAATGAAAAGTTTAATCGGAAATAAATGGTGTGATTCTTCGGATGGCAAGGTTATTGAAGTGTATAACCCTGCCACAGGTGAACTAGTTGATACCGTACCAAGTTTGACAAAAGAAGATGTAGAAGCTGCCATTGACTATGCAGATGCTCATCAGAAAGTTTGGGAAGCAAAAAGTGTAATTGAACGTTGTGAAGTATTATCAAGATTTGCAGAGCTTGTCGAAGAAAACAAAGATGAATTAGCAATGCTTTTATCAAAAGAAACAGGTAAACCAATTAAAGAAGCTTATAACGAAATAGCAAATATCCAAATTGGTGTTCCTGGATATGTTGAAAAAGTAAAACATGAATATGGGAATATTGTCTATCGTGGAACAGAGAAGGGCCAAGAAAATACCATTCAATACACAATTCAACAACCTTTAGGCGTAGTTGTAGCAATTATTCCATTCAATTTCCCAAGTGATATTTTTATCAATAAAGTACCACCTGCATTATTAATGGGAAATGCGGTAATCTTAAAACCTGCTAGTGTAAACCCATTAACACTTACAAGATACGTTGAATTACTTGTTGAAGCGGGAGTTCCAGCTGGTGTTATTTCCGTAGTACATGGAAGTGGTTCTGTAGTTGGAAAAACACTTACTAGTAGCAAGAAAGTAGACATGGTAAGTCTTACTGGTTCAACTGCTGCTGGAATTGATGCAGCTAAAAATTGTGCTGATCATTGTGCTCATAGTTCTCTAGAACTTGGCGGAAATGATGCCTTCATACTTTGTGCTGATGGAGATATGGATTTAGCTATTGAAGAAACCGTTTGGGGAAGACTTTATAACACTGGTCAAGTAT
>JAGHGS010000005.1 GCA_017888105.1 Bacilli bacterium | reverse complement strand
TATTCTTTTAAATTAAAGATAAAGTCAATATCATCATTGACAACATTTAATTCCGCTCCATATAAAACTTTAAATCTATCACTACCCGTTTTTCCTTTATTTGCATCATTTACCGCATGAAAAAGATCTGGATAAGATTGAACCGCATTATGGTCGGTGACAGCAATGGCTTTATGCCCTAGTTTTAAAGCATGAGATACTAGTTTTTTAGCTTCAATTACTCCATCCATGGTACTCATCATCGTATGAGCATGTAATTCTACTCTTTTTTCCTCGGCATTATCACTTATTTTTTCTTCTTTTGAATCAATGATTTCGATATTCCATAATTGTAATACCATTTCGTGAGAGTAGTTATCAAATTCGACATTTCCTGAAAAACGAAACCAACTTCCCTTTTTTGCTGCTCCTTTAATTCCATTTTTAATTAAAGCAAATTCTTTTTTGTTCTTTTTAAATACTTTAGCTAAGATACTGCTTGTATTATCACTAATTTTTAATGTCATAATATTAATGGTGTCTTTTTCTAATAATTCATCTCCAAAAACATAGGCTTCGACAATAATATTTTCTTCAGCTCCTAGAATGTTTTCGATTGGTTTTACCTCTCCGTCCACATGAGCTCCTAAAATAATATTGGGATTTTCGTTTTGAGCAATGATAATTTCTCTATTTTCAATTTTTTCAACATTTCTTACACTCATTGCTAAACATTTGGAATAAGAATCAAAATCAATGTTTCCATTAAAACGAAACCAATCATCTTCTTTTAATATTTCTTTGATCTGTTTATATTCTTCTTTGTCTTTTTGAAATATTTTGGCTAATAAGCTTTTGGAATTATCATTAATACTTAAAGTGATAATATTAATATTTTCTCTTTCTAAAACTGATATCGATTCAATATATCCTTCAACCGTTATATTTCTACCAACATTATTAATGGTATTAATATTTACTGGTTCTTTGGTAATCGATTTTCCTAAAACAATACTTCCAGGAGTAAATTCTCTTATAATTTCTTTATATTCCATTGGAGCTTGAACTTGCTCTAATTCTTCTGCTACATTTTTTCTTAATTCTTCATTTAATCTAGTTGTAATAAAATAATCTTTTAAACCATAATCTTTTAATATTTTTAATATTCCTGCTTCTTCTTTTTTGATATTTTCTTCTTCCGCTGGACTCATTACTTCAAAGATAATAATATCATCATCAATTACAGGAACACATTCCACTAAACTAATTAAAGATGGCTTTTTATTTGTTAATCTTTTAACTATTTCTTTTATATATTCTAAACATTTTTCTTCTCGAACCTCTTTATAATCCATGATAATGTTACATTTATATTCGCCATTAATTTTATTTTTAGCAGCTTCTTTTAAGGCATCTATTTCATTTATGGGAAGAACTTCTTTGGAATGCAAATAAACATTAAAAATCTCTTCTTTTTTGTTTAAAACTACTTTTGCAATTTCTACTTCATCAAAAATTCCTTCTTCCGGTATAAAATTAATACTTTTGAAAAAAGACTCTATATTATGCATCGTTACCACCTACTACTTTCTGTAATCCATTTATATTTATTTGGAAACTATCAAATCTTTTGGTTACTAAGCCTTGTACCACTATTATATCATTATTTTTTATATTTTTAAGAAGAGAATAGCCATTTGGAAATAATACAAATTCCCCTTTACCGGTTTCATCACTACCTGTTATAAAGGCCATTTTCTCTTTCTTTTTCGTTTCTATTTTTTTTATTTTTTCTACTAGAACTACACATTTTATTCTTTTATTAAAATAATTTTTTATATTTTCTAATTTTATAATACTAGAATCATTATATTTACTTACTGGATGATTGGTTACATAAAAGCCATAAGAATTTAGTTCCTTTTCTCTTAAAATATCACTTTCATATTCTTCTAATTCTTCCAGTAAAGGTTTCATTACAAATGAAGGATCTAAATCACTAATTAATCCAGCGTAATTAATCGCAGCATCTAAATTTTCTATCATTGTTTTTTTGGTTCGATGAAAAGAATCAAAAGTACCGGCATCAATTAGAGAAGAAATTGTTTTCTTATTGTTGCTATGACCATATATTCTAGATATTGCATCTAAATAATCTTTATATAAGCCATTTTTTTCTCTTTCTTCTAATATTGCATTTGATGCGGTAACTCCTAAGTTTTTAATACTTCCTAAAGGAATCATTAAAGCATTATCAATTACTTTATAAGTCTTATCTGCTTTGTTTATGTCTGGCTTTAAAATTTTTATTCCTACTTTTCTTGCTTCATCAATATATTCTTTGGTTTTAATCTCACTTCCTAAACTCATATTTAATAAATTGGTAATAAAATATATCGGATATTTTACTTTTAAATAAGCCATTTGATAACCAATTAGAGCATAACAAACCGAATGAGCTTTATTAAAGCCATAATTGGCAAATTTTAAAATTAATTCATAAATTTCAGTTGCTAATTCTTTTTTATACCCTCTTTTTACTGCATTATTAATAAAGTGTTCTTTGTCTTCTAAAATCACACTTTCCTTTTTCTTAGACATTGCTCTTCTTATATTATCTGCTTCTGCGTAAGAATATCCGCCTATTTTAACGAGTATTTGCATTACTTGTTCTTGATAGACAATGACTCCATAAGTTTCTTTTAAAATTGGTTCTAAATCAGGATGTAAATAAATAACTGGCTCTTTCCCATGTTTTCTTCTTACAAATAGATCAATGTTATTCATTGGTCCTGGACGGAATAAAGCAACACTTGCAACTAAATCAGAAAAACTAGTGGGTTTTAACTTTTTCATCAAATTTTTCATTCCACTGCTTTCGTATTGAAATATTCCTTCCGTATCCGCATTACAAAATAATTTAAATATTTCTGGATCATTTAGATCAATTTTATTTAAATCGAGTGTTTTTCCTGTATTTTCTTTAATTAATTCTAAGACATTCGCAATAATCGTTAAATTTCTTAAAGCTAGAAAATCCATTTTTAGTAAACCTAATGGTTCTAAATATTCCATGGTTACTCCTGTCATAAAAACGGGGGTATTTAAAGATAAAGGAATTACTTCATCTAGGGGAACACTAGATATTACTACTCCAGCTGCATGAGTGGATATATGTCTTTTTAACCCTTCTAATTTTAAAGCAATTTTATAGATTTCTTTTAAATTTTTATTTTGATGTAAAAATTCTTTTACTTCTATTTTTTCTAAATTCTCTTTTAAAGAAGTTTTAGCATCAATAAAACTTGCTAATTTATCCATTAAAGAATTCTCAATGTTAAAGATTCTTCCAGTATCTCTTAGGGCTTGTTTGCTTGCTAGAGTTCCAAAAGTCATGATAGGAGCAACATTTTTCTTACCATAACGATTTCTTACATAATCAATTACTTCTCCTCGTTTTGTATATTCAAAATCAATATCAATATCTGGCATTGTAATACGTTCTGGATTTAAGAATCGTTCAAATAATAAATGATATTTTATTGGATCTACATTGGTTATGCCAATAGAAAAACTCACTAGAGAACCAGCTGCACTTCCTCTTCCTGGTCCAACTAAAATATTATTTTTTTTCGCATATAAAACATAATCATAAACGATTAAAAAATAGTCGGTAAATCCCATTTTTTGAATGATGGATAATTCATAGTTTAAGCGATCCATATATTCCTTGGAAACGTTTCCATTTAAACGTTTATATAATCCCTTTTTAGCTAAATTGGTTAGATATTCCTCGGAATTGATTTCTTTATTATAAATCGGAATATATTTGCCTTTTTGGTTTATATCTAAATCAATATCTTGGATAAGTTCTAAAGTAGTTTGTTCATCTTCCGGTTTTACCAATAAATTTAAATAGGCATCTTCATAATTGGTTGTTATTTCATTTAATAAACAACCCTTATCAATTGCTTCTAGACATTTTAAATACTCTGTATCTATTTTTTCTAAGCATCTGGATTCTCTTATATAAACACAATTTGATGTTTTTAATAATGCTTCTATTTTCTCTGTATCATTTTTATAAGATAAATAGGAATTTGGAAAAACTTCTAATAGATCATAGCTATTTCTTGGTAAAACTACTTTTATATTCGCTAAATATTCTTTTAAGGTATCAAAAGTTAATTCATTTATTTCTTTTAAAGTGTGTATTTTAAGTAAATTTTTATATCCTTCATTATTTTTTGGATATAAATCGATTTCTTTTTCTTCGATTTTAATTTGTAAACCAATGATTGGTTTTAAATGATTGGCAGTCATTTTGGTAAAGAATTCCATTACACCATATAAGTTTTCATCACAAATAGCACAACTAGTGATATTATGTTTTTTTAAAAATAGAATTAAAGAATCTACTTTGATTGTACTTTTAAGTAAACTATATTCTGTTACAATTTTTAATGGTACAAACATAATATCACCCCACTATAAATATTATAACAAAAATACTATCGTTAAAAAAGTCTTTCCTTTTATATTTCAGGATAAATTCATAAAATCGTAAAAAGAACTATACAGATAAAATTTTAGTAATTTCTTTTTCAAAATTAGTATTTAATAGAAACCGAATTGAGTTCATACTTAATTTGGTTTTTTCTTTATAATT
>JAGHGS010000050.1 GCA_017888105.1 Bacilli bacterium | reverse complement strand
GTATATTTTAATCCTACATATTCACTTCTATCATAATTAGGACTAGCATTAAATGCACTTGTTTGTAATTGGGTACCTGTTCCTGTTGTATTTGGACTGGTTCCTTGGTATATCATTCTGATACTTCCATTTCCATTAATTCTTATGATTCGCCAATAAAATCCTGCCCATTTTACCCAGTTATCTGTTGGATTTCCTGCAAAGTAATATACTTCGCCATCATTATCATACTGATTACTATTCGCTGACTTATAAATTATCCCTGTAGTATTTCCTGTTACTGTAGTTGATGTTGTGAATGGGAATGTTCTTGTTTTTACTGTGGAGTAGTTTGCTAATATTGTATCTCCAACAAATACTTGTTCATTAAAATACAAATAACATTTTGTTCCTTTAGTAGTATATGGACTAATGCTTAATCCTCCTGTTTCACTATTATAACTAATATTTAAGTTCTCTATTTCACTTCCATCTTTATAAGTACATGTACTTTGGGTAGTATCTAATGTATATTTTTTACTACTATCTAATTCTGTAGCTTTCGCCCCATCTATATACAAGCCTACTATATTTAAGTCTGGTAATGTATAGTTAATCGTTCCATTAACTAAATCTATACTTTGTGTAACTCTATATCTTGCTCTTGTAAAGTTTAGTATAATTGCACTTATTATTAGTACCGCTACTACTCCTATGATAATATTTCTTTTCAAATGACTTTTCTTTAGAGTTTCAAACTCCATAGTATCTCTCCTCTTTTCTTTGGCATGATATCACACTTTAATTGTTAATTCATCCTATTCGACAAAACATATCAAATCTTCTCATATTTTGATATCATGTATTTTTCTATTTTATATTTCTAATATACAAGAATATTGAATATTTGTCAATAATTTTGTGAATATAAACTGCTTTTGTTCTAGATTATTTTTAATCATAATAAAATACCTTTAAAGAGGCTAAAAAAGAGGATTTATTATGCGATTAAAAGACATACGTGAAGAAAGTGAACTAAAACAATTTACTGTTAGCAAAAGATTAGGAGTATCAAGAGGAACTTACTCTTTATGGGAACTAGAATTAGACCCTATTCCTATTAAAAGATTAAATGATTTTTGTAATATATTTAATTGTAGTATTGATTATGCTTTAGGTTTTACTAATACAAAAAATTATAAACATAATCGAAAAGAAATTAATATTAATTTATCTAGTATTAGATTAAGAGAAGCTAGAAAGGCTTATAAAATGACCCAAGAAGTATTAAGCAAAAAACTAACTATGAATCGTAGTTTAATCAGCAAATATGAGAGTGGCCATACTATTATTAGTACAACCTTTCTAACTGAATATTCTAAATTATTTTCTTTATCAAGTGATTATTTATTAGGTAAAATAGATGAAAAAATAAAAATTAAAATACCATCTATATTAATTTATAAGTAGTAACATAAATATCTTTATTCGTTACATATTCTATAACATATTTATTTTTCTTTCTTACGATTAATAATCCAATAGTTTTATTATGATTTTTAAGTTTCATATTTTTATCTACATAATCTACATAAAACTCTAATTGTCCTTTATCTTTTGGATGAAATTCTCGCGATTTTAATTCCACTACTACATATGCATTCAAATTAACATTGAAAAATAGCAAATCTATTTTAAAAGTATGATTATCTATAACTATTTTTACTTCATGTCCTATTAAAGCAAAACCTGTACCCAATTCTAAAAATTTATTTTCAAGCATATTAATAATATACTTATGCAATGCTTTTTCGCCTAACTTTTGGGTTTTATTATTTGATTTAATTAAAATAGGATCTTTAATCATATCTTCTAAGGTTAAAGAAGAAGAATTGTTAACATCTATCAATTTAATATTTTCTTTATCAGCATAAGAAAGTCTATCATATGCCCTACTTTTAATCATACTTCTTAACTCTCTAGTTGACAAATGATTAAGCATAACTTGATTAATATAATAATTCATTTCATTTTTATTTTTTAAAGAAAGAATTTCTATAATATGAGACCAACTTATTTCGGTCGGCACTGCCGACCAAATTGAAAAAAGCAAATAAAATTGTCTCATTCTTCTAAGTTCTCTCACATTATAATGTTTTCCATAATCACGCATAAAAGCAATAGACCACTGTTTAATCAATCCGTCCCCATACTTTGCACGATTTAAACCACCTTGCGCTTCTACTAACAAGCGTCCAATATTCCACTTCATTGTAATTTTTCACTATTATCTTGAAAAACACGTACTCTATGATTAACTTCATAATTTTCTATTAATTCTTTTATTTCCGAATAATACTTTTCTTCATTCATGATACTCCCCCTTAAAAGCTATATAACACATAAAATGAATAAAGTAAATATTTAAAAATAAATATGGCTACAAGCTTATTTATTTGCGACAAAATCTTTTAAAATTCTTATCAAATAAAAAGATTATACTTTAATTAGCACAATCTTATCAACTACACAATATCCGCACTACTACTAACGTTTAGGGAATAATCACTAAATTCACCCTTTAAGTATTTTGGATAAGCAGCAGCTCCAATCATCGCCGCATTATCTGTACAATAAAGAATTCTTGGAATGAGTAGTTCTGCCTCATATTTATCACAAAGCTTTTTCATCTCACTCTTTAAATACTGATTCGCTGATACTCCACCAGCAATGACTAATCTTTTAATACCAGTATTTTTAAAAGCTAGTTCTACTTTTCTAACTAACTCATCAATAGCTACATCTTGGAATGTTCTTGCTAAATCCTCTTTTCTAATAGGATTTCCTCTTTGTGTTTCATTATGAACCAGATTAATCACAGCACTTTTAAGACCACTATAACTAAAATGATAGGTATCATCCATAACTGGATGAGGTAACTCATAAGAAGAATTTCCTTCTTTAGCTAACTTTTCAATATTTGGTCCTCCCGGATAAGGAAGTCCTATTACTCTTGCAACTTTATCAAATGCTTCCCCAATCGCATCATCCATTGTTTCTCCAAGGCGCTTAAACTGATAATCATCTTCCATAACTAAAAGTTCAGTATGTCCTCCACTAACAATTAAAGCAAGAAGAGGAAATTCAAGTTTTTCTTCTAAATTATTCGCATAAATATGTCCAATTAAATGATTCACAGCAATTAATGGTTTATGATACATAAGTGATAATATTTTAGCAGCTTCCACTCCTACCATTAAAGAACCGGTAAGTCCTGGTGCATAAGTAACTGCTATCGCATCCATATCTTCTATTTTCATATTCGCTTTTTCTAAACAATCTTCAAGCACAAAAGTAATTGCTTCCGTATGCATACGACTAGCTATTTCTGGAACGACACCACCATATTTAGCATGTGTATCCATTTGGGTTGTTATAGATAGTGATATCACTTCACTTCCATTTTTAACAACAGCCATACTAGTTTCATCACAACTAGATTCAATCGCAAGTATATAAGTATCCATAATCCCATCTCTTTTCTATCTATTAGATTCTCTAGCCATTAAATAAGCATCATCCCCATTAGCATAGTATTTCTTCCTTGTATTTACTACTTCAAAACCAAATTTTTCATATAATTTCAAAGCTGGAATATTTTTTGTTGATACTTCTAAAGTTATTAACTTCAAATCTTCATCAAGTTCACTTATTAAATAATCAATTAAATTTGTTGCTATCCCCATATTTCGATATTCTGGATCAACAATTAAACTTAAAATATCACAAGTTTCGGTTAAATCAGTAGCAATAATAAACCCTGCAAGAATATCTTCTTTTTCATAAACATAAACTTTAGAAATTCCATCTTGCAACATTTCATTAATAGAATAAACTTTAGAAAAGTTATCTTCTAGTAAACTCCCTAATTCATTCATTCTTGGAATATCTAATACATTTGCTTCTCGAATCATTTGTCCACCTCAATTTTCTTAACATAAATAGGTTTTACGAAATGAGGAGGAATACTTTTTTTGTCTTTCAAATATTCATAAACCTTATCTAAATTAATAACTTCATCAAAAATAATATTTTCATTTGCTTTTTCTAATTCCTGATTAGATAAATAATAATAATCACCAACTAATTCATGATTTTGATCAAAATTTCCTATAAACACACCATTTTTATCTCGAATACCAATCATACATTCCAAATTATATTTTAAAGATAAGGCTTGTAAATAAGAAATAACTTTAATCGGAATATTTTTACAATACCCAATCATTTTAGCCACTACAACACCAATTCTAACCCCCGTAAATGATCCAGGTCCATTTACCACTATTATACCACTTAAATCATCAAAAGTAATTCCCTTTTGTTCTAATAATTCTTGTATAGAAAGAATAAAACACTCAGAATGCTTTACTCCTTCTTTTTTGATTTCTAAATCAACTTTCTCATCTTTAAATAAAGCAACATGAAGTAAAGTATAATGGGTATCAATAAATAAAGTATACATAAAACCCTCTCCTTTAGAGCATAAAATCTCACTATAAAGTGAGATTATAAAACCGCATTACATAGTTCTTCATATTGTTCTCCATGAGGAACAAATACGAGCACTCTTGTATTTTCATCTATAATTTTAAAATTAATATCAAGCCTTTCACTAGGAAGACGATCTTCAATTAATTCTGCCCACTCAATCATACAAATACCATCACGGTTAAAATAATCTTCAACTCCAAAATCTTCATTATCATTAATACGATATACATCCATATGATACATTGGCATCTCTCCACTCATATACTCTTTTACAATCGTAAATGTTGGCGAAGTAATATTATCTTCAATTCCCAAAGATGCTGCAAAACCTTTAACAAAAACAGTCTTACCACTACCAAGATCCCCATTTAAGCAAATAACCATACCCGGAAATTTTTCACTTTCAATATTTTCTGCAAGTGTTAAAGTATCTTCAACACTTTTCGATGTAAATTTATAATTCATGTTATCACCTAACGCTATTATAACAAAAGAAGAATATAATATACAATAACTTTTTAAACAAATTGACAAAAAAAGCGTATCATATATTTTTATATTAGAAAATTCTATTCTTTATTATATTTTTAAAACATATTAAAATATATATGAGGTGTGAAAATGGATTTTGTTGTAAGACAAACAAGGCAAAAAGATCCAGCTAGTTAC
>JAGHGS010000049.1 GCA_017888105.1 Bacilli bacterium | reverse complement strand
TTTGTAATACTTCTTGCATAGAAAGCTTATGAATAGTAGATAAATATTGAATCGGATTTTGAATAGGCATAAAATTTCTATCAACTAAAAGTGTATTACCATATTTAGATGGTTCTTTTTGAAAAGGTAAAGCAATTAAATTACCATAGCCCCCTTTAGGTAAAAAATCCTGATTAGGAAACATTCTATCAAAAGAAGATATAGATAAATTAATAATTTCCATTGTTTTTGAAAGGATTAGACTTCCTAATTTTCTAGCTACCACAGCTTTCACTTTTTTTTAAAAAAAATCCAAATATGAATACCTTTACCTGATCTACTTCTTTCTAAGGCAACGGGTATATTATATAAATCACAAATACTAACAAAAGCTAAAACTTCATTAGCAATACTTTTATCATTTTTCTTATTATCAAAATCAAAAGCTAAAAAATAACATGTATTATCTTCTAACAAAGGATAAATTCCAATAGTTTTATCCCCATACATATGATTAAATACGACATCTTTAGTTATAGGCTGACTCACTTTATATTGACATGTATTGCACTTCTTTTTCATCTTCAAATTACAAACATTTTCTTTCCAAGCATTTATACACGCAGGCATATAATAGGAAGAACCATTATTTTTATTTATTAACCGAAAAGCAAAAACATCATTCCTACCTCGAAAATAATCCATAACAATCTTTATTTTATCTTCCTTAGTAAAATTAACTTTGTTATCAATCTTTAAAGAACCTAATTGCTTTTTTAAATCTAATATCTCTTCATGTAAGATTTTTACTTCTTCTTCCTTTTTATTGATAAGATTTAATATGTCATCATAATTCATAATAACCCCCCTGTTAAACTAAGATTTTAAAGCAATTTATTATATTTGTCAAATTTTTATACATTGCATAAAAAAGATAGCTCCACAAAAAGAACTATCCCAACTAAGTTATGACAAACAAGATTTAAACATCTTACCATTTGGACTGTCAACCTCTATTTAAACAGTCCTTACAAGCAAATGCTATCTTGTCAGCTATCTTCCTTCTTTATCGAATAAGTGATGCCCCACAATAACTACATATCGTTTCCCCATTACTTCTCTTTGTTCCACAATTAGGACAAAAAATACATACTTCATAATAAGAAGCATTATTCGTATTATTTTTATTTCCAATACTACTTCCGATTTTTGCTCCCACAGCACCTGCTACTAAAGCAGTTAAACCAGTTCCTAATAAAGAATTTCCTCGGATAGTAAGGATATGGTCTTGGTAGTGCATGATGAATATAATGAGGGCTTCCCTTCCTTTCAAACACTTAAATCAAGTGTATTTTAATTATAGCATTTTTTAGCACTTGCAAATAAAGCGTGCTAATATTTCACCAAACTTTCATAATCGATTAGAAATTAAGTAGATAAATGCTATTTATGTTTGACTAACTTACGCAAAAATCATATAATCATAATGTATCTTTAAAAGAAAGGAATATTTATGTTAGAACTAAAAAAGATAACCAAAAAGTATTTAAGTGGTACAAATAGTGTGAGTGCCTTAAAAGGAATTGATTTAAAATTTCGTGAAACTGAGTTTGTAAGTATTTTAGGTCCATCAGGGTGTGGAAAAACAACTCTTCTAAATATTATTGGTGGCCTAGACCAGTATACAACAGGTGATTTAATCATTAATGGTAAATCAACGAAAAACTTCAAAGATAAAGATTGGGATACATACCGTAATCATAGTATTGGATTCGTTTTCCAAAACTATAATTTAATTCCTCACCAAACAGTTTTAGCAAATGTTGAGCTTGCTTTAACTCTTGCAGGAATTAACAAAACCGAAAGAAGAAAAAGAGCCATACAAGCTTTAAAAGATGTTGGTTTAGAAGATCAAATTCATAAAAAGCCAAATCAAATGAGTGGTGGCCAAATGCAAAGGGTAGCAATAGCAAGAGCTTTAGTTGGAAACCCAGATATTTTATTAGCCGATGAACCAACCGGAGCACTAGACACCAAAACTAGTGTTCAAATCATGGAATTACTAAAAGAAATATCTAAAACGAAACTAGTCATTATGGTTACTCACAATCCCGATTTAGCCGAAAAATATTCAACCAGAATTATCAAACTATTAGACGGAAAAGTAATTGACGATTCCAAACCGTATGATGGAAAAGAAAAGACAAAAGAACAAACAAAAACAAGCAAAACAAATATGTCTTTTAAGACTGCTCTATCTCTAAGTTTTAACAACTTATTAACCAAAAAAGGAAGAACCATATTAACAGCTTTTGCTGGTTCCATTGGTATTATTGGAATTGCACTAATTCTTTCCCTATCAAGTGGAATGCAAAATTACATAAATCGAGTAGAAGAAGATACTCTATCTAGCTATCCAATTACACTGCAAGAAACTACTATGGACACAGGAGAATTACTAGATGCTGCCATGAATAGTGGAACAACTTACAAAGATTACAATGATAACAAAATTCATTCCATGAACATTACAAATGACATGTTAAATTTAATGAGTAGTGGAGCAAAGTCAAATAATTTAGAAGCATTCAAGTCTTATATGAATGAAAATATAAATACTTTTAATGAATATGCCAATGCCATTCAATATTCTTATAATTTAGATTTAAATATTTATAAAAAGAGAGATAATGGTTATACACAAGTAAATCCCGATCAAATTATGGATGAACTTGGATTTGGATCCATGAATGAAATAAGTAGTATGTTTTCAAGTGGAGCAAGTTCTTACAATGTTTTTAGTGAAATGTTAGATAATAAAGAATTAATAGAAGAACAATACGAAATTCTATCAGGTCATTTACCAGAAGCTTATAATGAAGTAGTATTAGTAGTAAACAAAGATAACTACATTAGTGACTATACCTTATATTCAATCGGATTATTAGATAGTGAAGAATTAGTAAACAATTATAATGCTATGTTAAATGGAGAAGAAGTATCAAATCTAGAAGAACTAACTTATACTTATGATGAATTATTAAATGTTAAATATAAAGTATTATTAAATACAGATTATTATGTAAAACAAGGAAATTTATGGATTGATAATAGCAACAATGAAGAGTATATCACAAGCCTTTTAGAAGATGCTTTAGAACTTGAAGTAGTTGGAATTATAAAACCAAAAGAAGAAACAATTACCTCAAACAATTACGGAGGAGTATTCTACACTAGCGATTTAACAGAATATGTAATAAATGAAATTAATGAAAGTGAAATTGCAAAAGAGCAACTAGCAAACAAAAACATAAATGTATTTACCAATCAAGAATTTAGTGAAGAAGACTTTGATATTAATAATTTAAGTAAAGAAGAACAAGCCTATTTAGCTTCTTTATCCCAAAATGAACTCGCTGAAATACTTGCTAATTATGAAGAAAATGCAACTGCAACCTATGAATCAAACTTAGAAAAATTAGGAATCGTAGATTTAGACAAACCAAGCACCATTAACATTTACGCAAAAGATTTTCATTCAAAAGAAGCTTTAGCAGACTTAATAACAGAATATAATAGTAATACTAGTGAAGAAAATAAAATTAGTTATACCGATATCATTGAAGTTATGATGAGTGGTGTTTCGAATATAATTGATATTATTAGTTATGTATTAATGGGATTTGTCAGTATTTCACTAATTGTATCATCAATTATGATTGGTATTATTACTTATATTTCCGTATTAGAAAGAACCAAAGAAATTGGAATCCTAAGAAGTATTGGTGCTTCCAAAAAGGATATATCCAGAGTATTTAATGCTGAAACTCTAATTATTGGTGCTTCTGCAGGATTATTAGGTATAATAATAACGATTATACTAAATATTCCAATTAATATAATTATAGACAATTTAGCAGGAGTATCATCCATTGCCAAACTTCCAATAGGTGGAGCAATTATACTAGTTGTAATAAGTATTTTATTAACGGTAATTGCAGGATTAATTCCAGCTAAAATGGCAAGTAAAAAAGATCCAGTAGAAGCTCTTAGAACAGAATAAAGATCGGACAAAACCGATCTTTTTTTATTCTTCAAATCCCCTCGTTTTATAATCATTACACTTAATATAAGGATCATATTCATAAGTACCATCATTTGTAATGATAACATACCCTTGACAAACATCCTCACCAACTTCAAGAGAATCTAAATATCCCTTCTCTATCAATTCTTCAGTAGTAACTCGAACCTTTTTTTCTTCTAATAAAAGTTCGTTATGAGCATATTCTTTTGCACTAGAAACTAATTTAACCTCAAACTCTTCATATTTTTCATATCTATTTCTCAAAATAAAACCCATGATAGTTAATAATCCAATAATAATAAGCACTAAAACTCCCCATATAACAAACAATACCTTTGTTTTTTTCATTAACTTCTCCAATCCTCATAACCATCTGTAGTATAATCAGGACAAGAGATATAAGCATCTATACTCTCTTCTCCATGAGTTTTACTTGCGATAACATACCCACTACAAACATCTCCATCTGGATCTCTTAATGAAACATCCAAATCATAAGCTCTAAGAGTACTTCTCGTAATCGTAACACCTGCACTTGTCAAATTCTCATCATAATAATCTTCAAGGTAAACTTTTGCATTATCCTCTAGATCTTTTTCCAAATCATGATAATAATTTGTATTCATTTCTTTACCCATTTCTTGATAAAGAGTAAAAATATAATATATAGCAATAACCAAGAATAACATCAATATTCCGGATAAAATTAACATTTCTTTTAATCCCCATCCATGTTTATTAAGCATAAAATACCTCCTGAAACCAATTATATCACAAGTAATGAAAAAAAAGAACTATTCTGTTCTTTCTTTAATAAAAAATGGACCAAACTCAATACTAGCATCAATACTAGATCGATCATATTTATACATTTTATAACCAAGACCAGTACAAGAATAAACCGTACCATCCTCATATTCTTTTGTTTTTTCAGATATACAGAATATTGGTGTCTTTGATTGTCTAGCTCTAAAGTAATCAATAAAAAATATAATAATCCAAATAATAATTAATGCTAAAATAACAATTTTAATAATGTCACTTTTTTTAACCTTTGTCTTCATAATCTTCTCTCCTATTATTAATTATATCTATCAAAAAACAAAAATGCAAGAATTTTATTTGAATTTATACAAAATGTTAAATAATTTTAATTACAAGAGCTCTTGTTTATTTATTAAACCTATGTTATATTAAATACGTAAGTATTATTCACTTAATGGATAACACCTGCATTTAGAGCTAACGCTATGCCTTCCGGCTAGCGTCTTTTCTTTTGTTCTTCTCTAATAATAGAAATGAGCAAAATTATTATAATAAGCAATAATTTCACTCGCTTTCGATTAAACTCCCTGAAATATTCAAGCAGTTTAAACTACTTACAAAATGAAGCAGGCGCTATCACCAGTTAAATAACAATTATCTATTATGAAACAGAGCATAGAAAAAGAACCCAATAATTTGAGTTCTTAATAAATTAATTAAACTAATTCTACTTCTGCGCCAGCTTCTTCTAATTGTTTTTTAAGTGCTTCAGCTTCATCAGCAGGAATATTTTCTTTTAAGTTACCACCATTATCAGCGATACCTTTAGCTTCAACTAATCCAAGACCAGTGATTTCTTTAATGATCTTAATAACAGCGATCTTATTTCCACCAGCACTTTTAAGTACTACAGTCTTATTAGCTGAACCAGCCTCTTCTGCTTGAGCAGGAGCAGCAGCTACTGCTACAGCACTAGGATCAACTCCAAATTCCTCTTTCATTGCATCAACTAATTCTTTTACTTCAAGAATAGTCATTTCTTTTAAAGCACTAATAAATTCATCTTTTGTAATTTTTGCCATTTTAACTCACAATCCTTTCTAATTTTCTAATTTTTCGGCATACATATTTAAACCAATTGCTAAATTTCTTACATGTTCCATCATACCAGCTGCAAGCATAGTAAGTAATCCTTCATAAGATGGAATAG
>JAGHGS010000048.1 GCA_017888105.1 Bacilli bacterium | reverse complement strand
GTGGGGGAATAGAAAATTGTGAAGAAACAAATGGAATATATGAAGCCAAAGATGATGATGGAACAAGCTATTATTATAGAGGTACTGTAGATAACAACTGGGTACAATTTGGAGGCTTTTATTGGAGGATAATAAGGATTAATGGAGATGGAACCATTCGGATGATATATTCTGGTATTGATAATAGGATAGTAACAGATGCTAATAGAATAGGTGAAAATACACAGATAGGCATTAGTGCTTTTAATGATACAATGGATGATAATGCTTATGTAGGATACATGTATGGAACACCAGGAAGTAGTACCTATGAAGAAACACATGCTAATATTCATGATAGTACAATTAAAACTGTATTAGATACATGGTATCAAAATAATTTATCAAGTTATTCTCAATACATTAGTTATGATATAGGATTTTGTGGAGATAGAGAACTCGCTAATGATTCATCAAATGGTAATGGAGCAGGCCAAACACAGACTAATTATAAAGGAATTGAAAGAAATCGATTGTATTCGAATCCTTCGCTTATGTGCAATCAAGTAGCAGACTTTTATACTGTTAAAACTAGCATAAATGGGAATAAGACTCTCAATTATCCAGTTGGATTAATTACAGCCGATGAAGTGTTATATGCCGGAGGAATTTGGGGGTCAGAAAATACTAGTTATTATTTATATACTCAATACAGCTATTATACTATGACTCCAACCTATTATTTATCTTCTTATTCTATGAGCGATGTTTTTTATATAAATACTATGGGAAATTTAGATTATAATTATGGTGTATATGGAGTTCGTGGAGTAAGACCTGTCATCAATTTAAAGGCAGATACCTTATTTACTGGAACTGGTACATCAACAGATCCATATATAGTAGTTGAATAAATTCTTGCCTATGGCTCTTTTTCCTTTACCCATAGGCGAGTATAATACACAAGAGTGAAATGTTTTCACTCTTATTTTTTATGTTATTTTTTCTTATTTCTAATATAATTTATTAGGAAGTGAAAAAATGTTTTTAAGTTTACTTAGTATGGTAAGAGATATGCTTATGTTTACAGGAAGTTATTCAAATGGCGTATTCCCAGAACCATTAAAACCGGAAGAAGAAGAAATAATGATTACGAGAATGTTAAATGGTGATAAAGAAGCAAGAAATATTTTAATTGAACATAATTTAAGACTTGTTGCTCATATTGTAAAAAAGTTTGATAATGCATCTTATGATACCGATGATTTAATTAGTATTGGAACAATTGGTTTAATTAAGGGAATTGATTCTTTTAATAAAAGTAAAGCAACCAAAATAACAACTTATGCGGCAAGGTGTATTGAAAATGAAATATTAATGCATTTTCGCAGTAATAGAAAACAAGCAAATACCGTGAGTTTAAACGATTCAATTGGCTTTGATAAAGATGGACAAGAAGTAAGTTTAATGGAGATTATCAAAGAAGATAGTATGGATATTGCGGATTCTCTTCATTTAAAAGACAATATTCACTTATTAAAAAAATATTTTCATGTTTTAACACCAAGAGAACAAGAAATATTAATAAAAAGATATGGTTTATTAAATGAAGAAGAACATACACAAAAAGAAATTGCTCGTGATTTAAAAATATCTCGCAGTTATGTATCTCGAATTGAAAAACGAGCATTATCAAAAGTATTAAAAGAATTTGTAAAAAGAGATCAAGACTTATAAGTAAGATTTTGTCCTAGAAATCTTGCTTTTTTTCTATGTTTCAAGTAAAATAGTATTATTAGGAAAGAGGTTTAATATGACAAATCAAGAATTAGCGGATTTAATATTTCCCAATATTACAAAAACTCCCGAAGATTATGAAAAAATATATCCAGAAAGAAATTTAGGGGAAGGTGCTAAAGTAGTTCGTTTTGCTCCATCTCCAACTGGATTCATGCATATTGGTAATATGATGAGTGCAACTATTAATTATGTGTTAGCACATTCAAGTGGGGGAGTATTTTACTTGCGAAATGAAGATACCGATCAAGCAAGAAGTGTCGAAGGGGCAGTGGAATTCATTCATCATGTCTTAAATCATTATGGTATTTATCCAGATGAATATGAGTTTAATGGCCAAACGATTGGAAATTACGGTCCATACATTCAAAGTGAGAGAATGGAAATATATCATGCTTTTATTAAATATCTAATTAGCATTGGTAGAGCTTATCCTTGCTTTTTAACAAGCGATGAATTAAATGAAATTAGAGAATATCAATCAAAATCGAAAAAGAGAATTGGAATTTATGGTAGATACGCAAAATTTAGAGACATTTCTAATGAAGAAAAAGCAGAAAGAATTAGAAATGGGGAAAAATTTACAATTCGTTTTCGTTCAGAAGGAGATTTTAACAAAAAGTTTATTTTTGAAGATTTAACCAAAGGCAAAATTGAAATGCCTGAAAACGATATTGATGTCCCAATCATGAAAAGTGAAAATTTACTTCCAACGTATCATTTTGCTCATGTAGTGGATGATCATTTAATGCGTACCACCCATGTAGTTCGCGGTGAAGAATGGATGAGTAGCGTTCCACTTCACTATGATTTATTTAAAGCATTTGGTTATAAAATGCCAAAATATATTCATACCTCTTTAATCTTAAAAAAAGATGGCGATACGATAAGAAAGATTTCAAAGAGAAAAGATCCGGAAGCTTTAATGTTTTATTATGAAGAAAAAGGTTATCCTACTTTAGCAGTGATTGATGCGGTACTTACCATTGCCAATTCCAACTTTGAAGAGTGGAGGACCAATAACCCTGATAAACCATTCTATGAATTCCCATTTAGCCCAAAGAAAATGAGTTCAAGTGGAGCATTATTTGATTTAGATAAATTAGATAATATTTCTAAGAATTATATTTCTAAAATGAATGCGAGTGAATTATATGAAGAATATTTAGCTTGGGCTAAGAAATATGATGAACATGTTTATGAATTAATAAGTAAATATAAAGATGATACTATCACATTTTTAAATATTGAAAGAGAAACAAAAAAGCCAAGAAAAGATTATGAAAATTATATTAATATCTTCCCAAAAACTTGGTATATTTATGATGAAGAATGGAACAAGGAATTAAACTATGATTTTGCGAAAATTACAGATAAAGAAGAAATTAAAATGATTATGGATGAATATCTAAATAATTATTACAACGAAGAAGATACAGAAGAAGTTTGGTTTAACAAAATAAAAGAATTATGTGATAAAATGGGATATGCATCTAATATGAAAGAATACAAAGAAAATCCTGATAATTTCAAAGGAAATGTTGCCGATTTTACAACTGCTATGCGTGTGGTCCTAACAACTTCTAGTATGACTCCAAATCTATATGATATTATGAAATTACTTGGAAAAGCAAGAATGTTAAAGCGTCTAAATATTTTCTTAGAAAAATATTAAAAAGTGTTAAAAGCACTTTTTTCTCATGTTAGAAGAAACGAAAAAAATTATTTTAGACGCTTTAAAAAATAATACTCGAAATACACACGATCTAGCTGTTTATGCTTTTACAAATGAAAATTTAAAAGATTGTTTAAAGGAAACAAAAGGAAAAGATGCTCTAAGTATTTGTAGTAGTGGAGATCAATACTTAAACTTAGTTGGAAGTAATTTTAAAAATATTGATTTAATTGATATCAATCCTTTAACTGAATATTACACTCTAGGAATAAAACAAGCATTGATATTAGCTTTTAACTATGAGGATTTTCAAAAAATAATTACCATTTTATTTAAAAAATCAAAAAATCTAGAAATTGAAAAAAAGATATTACAATACCTATTAAATTTTATGCCATTAAAATATCAAATATTTTGGCAAGAAATATTTGCATATTATTTAAATCTTCAAGAAATATATCAAAGAGAAATATCTTTATTTCAAATTTTAACACAAGACTATTATTTTGATTTAGAAGAAATTAAATTTTTTAATAATTATTTACAAGGACAAGAAGAATATGAACAAGTAAAACAGAATCTTAGCACCATTCATTATAGTTTTACTTTAAATAATATATTAACACTAGAAACAAAAAAAGCATACGATCTCATAATATGCTCTAATATCCTAGAATATACTTATCATCCCAATTTAGATTTAAAAAAATTACGTGATTTATACCGTCATTTAAGGCAATTACTAAAAGAAGAGGGAATGATTGAAGCAACATATATTTATAGTTTATATACAAAGGGTGAATTAAGAAGTTTTCCAATAGGTGGTACAAATATAACAGGAAGAGAGTTAATAAAAGAAGAACTAAAACTGATACCGAATTATCGTGATCAAGATCAAAATGCAGTCTTAATTTTAAGAAAATAAAAATAACAAAACAAATTCTTTAAATATTGTAAATATTAAAAAAATATGATAAGATAATAATATCTTTCAAAAAAGATATTATTTTTGGCCTGTTGGTGAAGCGGTCAACACATTGCCCTCTCAAGGCAACATTCATGGGTTCAAATCCCATACAGGTCACCAAAAAGAATATAAACTAGATCCTAGTTTTTATAAACAGAATGTAAAGTATTAGAAGATAAGCTGGTTTTATCTTCTTTTTTCGTTTACAATATTCATAGAGTGATAAGTATGAAAACAAAAATAATAAATTATGATCATATAAAAGAAGAAGATATTAGTGATAAAGTAATTCGTGTAAAAGCTCTTTTAATTAATAGCAAGAAAGAAATATTACTTGCTAGTGCTTACACAACCATTCAATTTCCGGGAGGACATTTGGAAGTTGGGGAAACTTTAAATGAAGGTCTAAAAAGAGAAGTGCTAGAAGAAACAGGAATTGTCTTAAATGGCGAATACACGCCTTTCTTTTGTCTAAAATATTTTTTAAAAGATTATCCCGTAAAAAGAAATAATCGAAGTATAGAAATCTATTATTATTATATATTTACCGATGAACCATATAATTTAGAAAATATATATTTAGATGATCAAGAAAGAAATGGAGAATTTAATTTAAATTATGTTAAATTAAAAGATTTAAAAAAATATTTAAAGAAAAATCCTGGTAATTTAGAAATAAATAAAATTGTAACAAATGAGATGTTACAAGCTGTAAAAGTTTTAAAGAAAAGTGGTGTTCGTTTATGAAGTTAATTTCTTTTGTTATACCATGTTTCAATTCAGAAAGTTACATGGAACATGCGATTAATTCGATTTTAGTAGCAAAAGATGATATTGAATTAATTATTGTTAATGATGGCTCAAAAGATGGAACGTTAAAGATTGCTAGGAAGTACGAAAAAAAATATCCTAAAGTAGTAAAAGTGATCGATAAAGAAAATGGAGGTCATGGAAGTGGTGTAAATGCTGGACTTGCCTCTGCAACCGGAAAATATTTTAAAGTAGTAGATAGTGATGATTGGGTAGATGAAAAATCTTTAAAAGAAGTAATTAAAACTTTAAAAAAGATAGATGTAGACATGTTAATTGTAAATTATGTCTACGAAAAAGAAAATAATCCCAAAGAAATGGGATATTGTAATATCATACCTGAGAATAAAATATTTACTTGGGAAGAAGTCGGTAAATTCAAAATTAGTCAATATCTACTAATGCATTCTGCTATTTATAAAACCAGTATTTTAAAAGAAGTAAAATTAGAATTACCAGAACATACTTTTTATGTTGATAATATTTTTGTTTATTATCCGCTTCCATCAATTAAAACAATGTACTATTTAAATGTCCCATTCTATCGTTATTTTATTGGTAGAAGCGATCAATCTGTAAATGAAAGTGTTATGGTTAGTCGCGTAGATCAACAAATAAAAGTAACAAAAATGATGATTGATTTCTTTGATCCATTAAAAATAGAACCAAAGAGTTTACAAGCATATTTAATTCATTATTTAGATATTATGATGACGGTTTCTACCATTCTTTGCAAACTTGCTAAAACGAAAGAAGCAGAGGAAAAGATAGATGATTTATGGGAATATTTAAGAAGCAAAAATGAGAAAGTGTTAAAAAAATTAAAAGTAGCGAAATTAGCGAAATTACCACGAGTAATCTCAATACCAGGGTACCGCTTAGCTCGTAAAATATTTAAATTTAATTAGAGGTTTGTATGGATACGAAAAAATTTAAAATGATTGACGAAGAATTTGATTGCATTGTTTGTGGAACGAAGGTAAGTCCTTTATCTTACACAGCAAGAGATCACTGTCCCAATTGCTTATGTAGCATTCATGTTGATGAATATCCAGGAGACCGCCTATGTAAATGCCTTGGTATACTAAGACCAATTGGTATTGAAAAAGGAAAAAAAGATACTCTAAAAATTGTTTATCGTTGTGATAAATGTGGAATGATTAAGAAAAATAAAATGGCAAATGATGATAATTATGATTTAATCTTAAAAGTAATGAGTAATAAAATGTAAAGCAAAACATAAAATAAAAGAAAAATGACACTTTTTTTGATATAATAAAAATTCATGAAAGAGGTGAAAAAATGTCAATATATTTAAAAAAAGAATTAGAAATTACAAAAACAATAAAAGATAAAGTAAATTTTATCACCAAAATAAATAAAGAAAAACCATATGTAAAAGTAGGAATATTAAATTTGATGCCCACTCTAGAAGATACCGAAAGACAATTAATAGAAGCATTAGATACCAAACTACTCCAAGTAGAACTTGATTTTCTTTACTTAAATACCAAAAAAGTAGACACAGATAAAAAAGAATATTACGAAAAATATTATAAATCATTCCAAGAAATAAAAAATGAAAATTATGATGGTATGATCGTTACGGGAGCGCCATTGGAACATATTAATTATCATGATATTGATTATATTGAAGAATTAAAAGAATTTTTTAAATACACAAAAGATCATGTAAGAACAACGCTTCTTTTATGTTGGGCTTCTCAGTTTGGTTTACAATATTTTTATGGAATTAATCGCTATAATCTTCCTGAAAAGCTATCTGGGTTATACGAGCATTATATTGTAAAAGAAACCGATTTAACCAAAGGCTTTAATGACTATTTTTTAATACCTCAATCAAGATATTGTAGTATCATAGAAGGGGAAGTATCAAAACGAAAGGAACTTATTTTAACGAGTAAATCCAATGAATCAGGTGTGTATATTGTAGAATCAAAAGATAAAAAAAGAGTGTTTTTAACAGGACATGCCGAATATGATTTATACACCTTAGATAAAGAATATCGAAGAGATATTAATAAAGGACTAAAAATAGATCCTCCATGTAATTATTATAAAGATAATGATCCATCAAAAGAACCAATTTATTCATGGCATGCCACTGCAACCCTTCTTTATCATAATTGGTTATATTATTATGTCTATTCAGATGAAGTAATGCGAAGAATTTGATGAAAAGAAAGAATTTGTTTTGATCCAAGCTCAATTGTTTTTGAGTTTGGATTTATTTTTTTTATCGTTGTAGTAATAGATTTTATTTTTCCTGCTTCATAATAAGTAATTGTAATAAAGTCTTTACTATAATAAGCATCCATAATTTCTTCATTCAGTAAATTAATTTCTTCTGGAAACAATACTGGTTTTGTACATCTTTGTTGTTTTTCAATATCCAGCACGGTATCTTTTAAAGGCGTAAGAGAATGAAAAGGCTGCCATTTCATAAATCCACGATCAATCATGCACTGTGTCCTCCAATCTTTTTATTTCTTTCATAAATGGTTGAATCTGGAAGTAAACTAGATGCTTTTAAAAGAGCATTTTTTCCATATTTATCTTTAATTTCTAATATAGCTTGATTTATTTGCTCTTGTTCTTTGATTTCTTCAAATTCATCAAAAATATTTAATTGAACTCCTGTTTTATCTTTAAGTTCACCACAAGAAACAGTAACCTTACGAATAGGTAATCCTTCATAAAATTTATCAAAAATCATAAGACAATTGGCTAAAATAGCTTGTTCTACATCAGTTGGATTATTCAGTTTGATTTGATGAAAGAAACCACCACCCACACTTTTAGAATATCCAATTCCAAGACCAATAATAGAAGTTGTTTTATGATTTTTATGAAGGCGAATAGCTATTACTTCCACCATCTCTCGAATAATAATTTTAATATTGTTACCATTATAATCTTTAAATAATACTTGACTATGGGAATAAGATTTATCTTCTAACTTTCCCATATCGCCAATTCGACTTAAATCAATGCCATTTGCATGGTTCCATAATTCTAAACCAATTACGCCAAATCTTTGTTTTAATTTATGGCGGTCATAATGAGCTAAATCATACATAGAGTAAATACCCATTTTATTTAAATTAGCTTCCATCCTAGGACCAATTCCCCAAACTTTGGATAGGGGAGCAATACTCCATAATTTAGTTGGAATATCATCATAATCCCATTTAGCAATAAAATCATCATTATGTTTTGCTTCAATATCCATACTAATTTTGGCAAGTAACATGTTAGGTCCAATTCCACAAGTAGCACATAACCCAGTAGATGCTTTAACATCTTCTAAGATATCTAAAGCTAGTTCATAATCTGTTTTTCCATACATTTTTAAATAATCCGTAACATCTAAGAAACATTCATCAATCGAATAAATATGTAAATCATCTTTGGAAACATATTTTAAATATATGGAAACAACTTCTTTGGATTTAGCTAAATAAAGATTCATTCTTGGTTTAGCAATCGTATACTTAATATTTTTAGGTATCTCATAAAGTCTACATCTAGAAGGAACCCCTTTAGTTTTAAGATAGGGTGAAACAGCTAAAGTAATCGCTCCATTTCCCTGGTTTGGATTAGCAACAACTAAAGGATAAGTAAAAGGATTGAGTCCTCTTTCAATACATTCACAACTAGCAAAAAAACTTTTCAAATCAATACACAAAAAATTTCGATGTAAATAAACTTGATCCATTTTCCATCACCATAATTTAATTATAAACGAACAATAGTACAAAAACAAGTGGTAAAATATGGCACAAAAAAATTAGAACAAATTCTAATTTTTAACTCCTACTTCCAATTTAATTTCTTCTTCAATTTTACCAGTTACAAAATCAGATGAAACATGAAAGTACTTACAAAAGCCTATAAT
>JAGHGS010000047.1 GCA_017888105.1 Bacilli bacterium | reverse complement strand
TAATAATCCTGATTAATCCACACATATCCACAAGATTCTGCTATTTTTAAACTACCAACATTATCATGAGCAATTTTAAGCTTTATATGATCTACAAACTGATAATTTTGAAAAATATAAAAAGTTAATTCTTTAAGCAAAGCTTTACCCACACCTTTTCCTCTTTCATCATCATCTATTGCACATCTTAAATAAACATTTTCTTCTTCAAAATTAAAATTTCCAATATCCACATATCCCACAATTTTACCATCCTTAGAAATTAAGAAACCTCTTCCAAAAAATTGCTCATCGGTATGATGAAGTAAATGATGAGTAAATCCTTGAAAGCGACTCAATACAGTTTGATCTTTAATTAATTTTTTTAAAAAACAAAGATGACTACTATTATTTTTATCAAATGAACAAATTTCCAAAGTATTTAATTTTATTGTCATAAATCCTCCAACTAATAATATTATTATACCTGTAAAACAAGAAAATGCAAAGAAATATCTCTAATTTTAGTTGAGACTCTAAAAAAAATATGTTATACTATACATGTTTAAAAAAGGAATGATGTACATGTTAGAAACGATTTTATTAATTATATCTGTATTATTAATTGTAGTAGTATTATTACAAGGAAATAAAGCAAGTGACGCTGGACAAATCATTACTGGTGGAAACGAAGTATTATTTCAAAATATGAAAGAAAGAGGATTCGAATTATTTATAAGTAGACTTACTTTAATATTAGGAATTTTATTCTTTGTAATATCATTAATACTATTCTTACAATAATTAAACAAGATGAAATTCAATGAACTTAATGCCCCATGTTTTAGCTTTAAGTTCTTTTTTTATTTTATTTTGCACTTTAAGTAAGTGAGAAACTTTAATATTTCTATGTGCTTTTATTTTAAGAATAAGCTCGTAATAAGGTCCATCATTAATAAGAGTAATATCCAAAATGTTAATAGCTTTATATTTATCCACAACATTTCTAATTTTCTTTTTAATTAGTTCATCCTCATATGTAATACCAATTAAAAGGCGAATATTTTGCCTTATCATAAAAACAGATTGAAAAATTAAAAGTATAGCAATAAAAATACCACCAATCATATCAATTTTAGCAATAAATTGACTAAGAATAACAATAATAATTAATCCAAAAGAAGAATAAGCTTCCATCTTTGATTCATAACTAGATGCAATTAAAAGTTCACTTTTTTGCTTTTTTCCAACAACCAATAAATTCTTTGCACTTATTAATTTAAGACCAACAAATCCTAATATAAGAAAAACAATACCTAATGGAGGTTTTCTATAATCAATTTTAAAACTTAAATAAATAACAAATATACCAACTAAAAAAGCAAGAATACCCATAAATAATTCAATAATATAAAAAACTCTCCCATAACCATAAGGATGATTTTTATTTGCTCGTCTCCTTCCAACTTTAATTCCAATCAAAGCAATAACATCTGTTACCAAATCATTAATAGTATAGATTCCATCTATTACAAGAGTAAAAGCATTCCCGATAATTCCACTAACAATTTTAAGAATTGAAACAAATAAATTAACGATAATATTTAGATATATAGCCTTTTGCTCTAATTTCATAATAATCACTAGTTATAGTATGGTTGAATTTTACGTTTATTAAACATATCAAAAGAGTGACAAATATTATAAATGACTCTAAACAGAAAAGATAATTAATGATATAATGAAATAGCATGGAGGTAGTTATGAAAGAAGAATGGAGAAAATTTAAAGATGGTCTATGGACCGAAGAAATAAATGTAAGTGATTTTATTAAAAAAAATTACAAAGCATATAATGAAGATGAATCTTTTTTAGAAGGAACGACTGAAAAAACAATTAAAGTTTGGAATACGTGCAGTGAACTTTTAAAAGAAGAATTAAAGAAGAAAGTGCTTGATATTGATGTTGATCATATGTCTGGAATCAATGCTTTTGAACCAGGATACATATGCAGTGAAGATGATGTAATTGTGGGTCTCCAAACGGATAAACCATTAAAAAGAATTGTAAACCCTTATGGTGGAATTCGTATGGTCAGGGAGGAGCTAGAAGCTTATGGTTATAAATTAAACCCAGAAGTAGATAAATATTTTAAGGAATTTCGTAAAACTCATAATGATGGAGTATTTGATGCTTATACGGATGAAATCAAAAGAGCGCGTCATGCTGGCCTTTTAACAGGACTTCCGGATGCTTACGGGCGAGGTCGGATTATTGGCGATTATAGACGTGTAGCTCTATATGGTATTGATTATTTAATTGAAGAAAAAAAGAAAGATTTAGCAAATCTTCTAGGCCCAATGGATCGAGAACTAATTCAACTTAGAGAAGATGTATCAATGCAAATAAAAGCATTAAAAGAGATAAAAGAGATGGCAAGTCGCTATGGTATTGATATTTCTAAACCTGCGGCAAATAGTAAAGAAGCAGTAGAGTGGACATACTTAGCTTATCTTGCTGCAGTTAAAGAAAACAACGGTGCTGCCATGTCTCTAGGGCGTGTTGATGCTTTCTTTGATATTTATTTCGAAAGAGATTTAGAAGAAGGAAAAATTACCGAAAGTGAAATCCAAGAAATTATTGATAACTTTGTAATTAAGTTAAGACTGGTAAGACACCTAAGAACTCCAGAATATGATGAATTATTCTCAGGAGATCCAACATGGGTTACCGCATCTATCGGAGGAATAACGGAAGATGGTAAAAGTATGGTTACGAAAACCAGTTACCGTATTTTACATACTTTAACCAATTTAGATCCAGCCCCAGAGCCAAACATGACAATTTTATGGAGTGAACATTTACCAGAGAACTTCAAGAAATATTGTGCCAAAATGAGTATCGACACCGATGCCATTCAATATGAAAATGACGATGTTATGCGACCACTTTATGGCGATGATTATGCGATTGCTTGTTGTGTATCTGCAATGCGCGAAGGAAAAGATATGCAATTCTTCGGAGCTCGTTGTAACCTTGCCAAGGCCCTTCTTTATTCAATAAATGGTGGAGTGGACGAAGTAAAAGATACTTTAGTTATTGAAGGATTTGAAAAGAATACAGATGAAATCCTAGATTACGAAAAAGTAAAGGCAAATTATTTTAAAATGCTTGAAAAAGTAGCAGAAGTTTATTCTAATGCCATGAATATCATTCATTACATGCATGATAAATATGCATATGAAGCAGGACAAATGGCTTTGCACGACACACATGTAAGACGTCTTATGGCTTATGGCGTTGCAGGACTTTCAGTTGTCGCAGATTCTTTATCTGCAATCAAATATGCAAAAGTTCGCCCAATTAGAAATGAAGAGGGAATTGCGATTGATTTTGAGATAACTGGAGATTTTCCTAAATATGGTAATGATGATGATCGTGTCGATGATATAGCAAAAGAAGTAACGCGAGTATTTTATAAAGAACTTGCAAAGCATAAATGCTATCGTGATGCTGAACCAACTTTATCAATCTTAACAATTACATCAAATGTTGTATACGGTTCAAAAACAGGTGCAACCCCAGATGGTAGAAAAAAAGGAGTTTCTTTTGCCCCAGGTGCAAACCCAATGCATGGAAGAGACGAATCTGGTGCAATTGCATCCCTAAATTCTGTTGCTAAACTAGAATATGCCAAATGTTGTCGAGATGGTATCTCAAATACATTCTCAATTATTCCAAGTGCCTTAGGTCATAGTAAAGAAGAACAAGTAGATAATTTAGTAAGTCTTCTTGAAGGATATTTCTCTCAAGGTGCCCACCATCTAAATGTAAATGTCCTAAATCGTGAAACTTTAATTGATGCAATGGAAAATCCTGATAAATATCCATTACTAACAATTAGAGTATCTGGTTATGCGGTAAG
The DNA here is from genome assembly GCA_017888105.1 of Bacilli bacterium. Taxonomy (GTDB): domain Bacteria; phylum Bacillota_I; class Bacilli_A; order RF39; family UBA660; genus Caccenecus. Next base: position 9,212 of record JAGHGS010000047.1, on the reverse strand, counting down.
ATTTAACAGACTTACGAGGCGTCAACAAGAAGAAGTAATTGCCAGAACTTTCCATGAGAGAATTTAATGAAGGCAAGTGTTAATTCTATTGAAACCTTTGGACTAGTTGATGGCCCAGGAATTAGAACGGTTATATTCTTAAATGGATGTAAATTAAGATGTTTATATTGCCATAATCCTGAAATGTGGAATATGGGAGCTGGAAATTATACTGTGGATGAATTAGTAGCAAAAATACTTCGCAATAAACCATATTTTAAAAGAAACAATGGTGGTGTAACATTCTCAGGTGGTGAACCATTACTTCAAATTGATTTTTTACTCGAAATTTGCAAAAAATTAAAAGAAGAAGGCATTCATATTGCTATCGATACCGCTGGAGTTGGAATCGGAAAATATGATGAAATCTTATCTTTAGTTGACTTAATATTACTTGATATCAAACATCCAAATAAGGAAGGATATCAAAAATTAACTGGCATGGATATTTCTCTAAGTGAAAAATTTATTGAAAGTTTAAACAAAAGTGGAAAACCAGTTTGGATTAGACAAGTAATCGTTCCAGGAATTATGGATACGGATGAATATATATTTGATTTAGCAAACTATTTACAAAAAATTAAAAACATAGAGAAAATTGAATTTTTACCATTTCATCATTTAGGATTCACAAAATATGCTGAATTAAAATTAGAAAATCCTTTAAAAAATACACCAGAGATGGATATTCAAAAATCAAAAGAACTATATAACAAATTTATCGATATATATAATAATTTAAAAGGCAATCAAAACTAATTGGTTGTCTTTTTGTTAGAAATTGGTAACGAATATTTGTTTGATTTATACAAACTTTTGTATTATAATATCTATAGGTGATATTTATGACGTTAGAAGAAAAATTAAGAATTTTAGCAGATGGTGCCAAGTATGATGCATCATGTTCATCAAGTGGAAGTACAAGAACGAATAGTGGTGGTATTGGTAATGCTGCATACTCGGGGATATGTCATTCCTTTGCAAGCGATGGAAGATGCATTTCTCTGTTAAAAATATTAATGACCAACTGTTGTATCTTTGATTGTAAATATTGCATTAATCGAAAAAGCAATCATATCAAAAGAGCTATTTTTACACCAGATGAAATCTGTACTACTACGATGAATTTTTACAGGAGAAATTATATTGAAGGATTATTTTTAAGTTCTGGTATTATAAAAAGTGCAGATTATACAATGGAATTACTAATTAAAACAATAAAATTATTAAGATATAAATATCATTTCCACGGTTACATTCATTGTAAAGCCATACCGGGAGCAAGCGATTATTTATTAAAGGAACTAGGTGGTTTAGTAGACCGTTTAAGTGCCAATATAGAACTTCCAACTGAAAAAGGTCTAAAACTTTTAGCGCCAAATAAAAATAGCAATAAAGTAACAAAGATAATGTCTTATGTCAAAGAAAATAGAAGCGAATCTTATGCTCCAGCAGGACAAAGCACTCAAATGATTATTGGTGCCACCAAAGAAACAGATTTAGATATTATGAATAAAAGTGAAAAATTATATAAAAGTTATGATTTAAAACGAGTCTTTTATTCAGCCTATATTCCGGTAAATAAAGACAAATTATTACCCACACTAGAATCACCACCCCTCGCACGAGAAAATAGACTTTACCAAGCGGATTGGCTTTTAAGGTTCTATGGCTTTAAAGTAAATGATTTGTTGGATGAAAGAAATCCAAACTTTAATATTTTAATTGATCCAAAAGCAAATTGGGCACTCCGACATTTAGATGAATTTCCAAAAGAAATAAATAGTGCATCTTATTATGACTTACTTAAAGTACCGGGCATAGGTATCAAATCTGCTAAAAGAATTATCGCTTGTCGCAAAAATTTTAAAATAACTTTTGAAGATTTAAAGAAAATGGGAATCGTAATAAAAAGAGCCAAATATTTTATAACTTGTAACCATAAATATTTTATAAATAGTACTTATTTTCAAAAAGGTTTTATTGAAGCAAATTTAATTTTAGAAGACAACATAAAAGAAAATAAGAAAAAAGAACAATTGAGTTTATTCCCATGAAAAATAATCAAGTTTATTTATATGATGGCTCTTTCTTAGGTATTCTAAACTTAATTAATAAACTATTAACCGTTCAAATAAAACCTTTTAATATTTGTAATAAAAATATTTATCAACCGTCCTTAATAGATGAAATAATTGACTTAGAACAAGACGATGATTTTAAAATAAAAGATCTTAATGTATCAAAAGAAATTTTAAAAACAATTTATTATGTATATTTATCAAATAATGAGCATAAAGAATTAATAATATACTATTTTTTATTAAATGCTCAAAAATATAAAAATAAAATATTTTATATGCGTAATTTAAAATGTGTAAATCATGCTTTAAAAATAGCAAAATATGTAAGTAATGAAAATCATAAATTAAAAGGATTTGTTCGTTTCAAAGAAATAAAGAATCACGTTTTATATGCAAGTATTAGTCCCACAAATGATGTATTAGAATTATTATCTCTTCATTTTATGAGTCGACTAAAAAATGAGTACTGGATAATTAAAGACATTGGAAGAAATAAATATAGTATATATGATACAAAAAAATACTATATAGTATCAGGAGAAAATATGAATTTAAAAGAAGTAGAAATTGACGAAGAAGAAAAAACGATAGAAAATCTATGGTTGACATTTTTTAGAACAATTGGTATTGAAGGAAGAAAAAACAAAAAGTGTCAAATGAATTTTATGCCTAAAAAATATTGGAAATATATAATAGAAATGGAGGATGCTTATGAAAAAGGTAATAACGGGTGAAGAATTATACTTAAAGGAAGAAAAAGCGCTGGAATTATTATGTAAAACGGTTAAAAAAACGTTAGGACCAAGAGGTAGTAATGCAATTATTGATCATTCTTTAATGAATCCATTCATCACAAATGATGGAGTAACCATAGCAAGAAATATTGAAAGTGATGATGAGTGTGTAAATACAATACTTACTTTAGCAAAAGAAGCATCGATTAAAACTGATGAAAATGTCGGAGATGGAACAACAACCACACTTGTTCTCTTAGAAAGTATTTTTAAAAATGGTATTCAAAAAATACGAGAAGGAAAAAATCCTCATATTTTAAAAAAAGAGTTAGATCAAGCTTTAGAAGAAATAATTTCGAAATTAAAAAAAGAGAGCAAGCATCCATCTGAAGAAAATTACTACCATATTGCCAGTATTGCTGCCAATGATGAAAATATGGGAAATTTAATTGCGAATCTGTATATAAAATTACATGGAGCAACTGCTATAAGGATCGAAGAAGGAACATCAAGCGAAACATATACAAAAATAATCAATGGATATACTTTTGATACAATAACATCATCCCCTTATTTTTTTAATGATAAAGATGAAATAGTATATAAAAATCCATATCTTCTAGTGATCAATAAAGAAATAAATGATATTGAAGAAATAAGCGAAGTAATTAATTATTTAATTGACAAAAAAGTGCCTGGAGTAATATTTGCAAATGATTATACTGATGAAATAATAAATGAAATATTATCTCTAAATTTTAATGGAGTAACAAGCGTTACGCTATTAAAAATACCGGAATATGGAACTCATCAAATGGATGTATTAAAAGATTTAGAGGTAATAACAAATGGAAAAATAGTAAAAAGAATCGATGAAATTTGTTTAAGCTATTTGGGAAAATGTGAAGAAATAACAATAAACAAGGAAACGGTTTTAATAACATCTAACTTAGATAACGAAAGAGTAAAAAAACATATTGCCAAAATAAAAAGAGAAATTAAAAATACCAAAGATGAGTACGAAATTAATTTTTTAAACACTAGATTAGCAAAATTAACAAACGGAATAGGTACAATTTACGTTGGAGCAAGTACTACAACCGAAACAAGAGAAAAGAAAATGCGATTTGATGATGCCTTAAATGCCCTCAAAAATACAAGTGATGGAATTTTACCAGGAAGTGGACTAACCTTATTAAAAATAAAAGAAAACTTACAGGTAAAAAATAACGGCTATGAAATATTAAAAGAATCTTTAGATAAACCATTTTTACAAATATTAGAAAATGTCGGAATCGATAAAAATGAAATTTACACCAAAATCAAAGAAAGCAATTATAGTCTAATATATAATGTTTTAGAAACGAAATTTGAAAAAGTAACAGAAACAAAAGTAGTTGATCCAACCAACGTTGTAATGAACACTTTAAAAAATGCAGTTTCAATTGCAGGTATGTTGCTTACAACTTCAAGTTTAATAATTAATGAATATCAAGAAACAAACTATTATAATAAACAAACGGAAATATAAAAACATCATTTCTTTTCACTATTTTTTAAAAGATAATTCTTTCATTTATCACAACTTTATAATATAATAATAGCAAGAAAGGAAGTTATTTATGAAAATTTATAATACACTAACTAGAAGAATTGAAGACTTTATTCCTTGGGAAGAAGGAAAGGTTAAAATGTACACTTGTGGTCCTACGGTTTATAGCTATGCTCATATTGGAAATTTAAGAACCTATATTATGGAAGACATTTTAGAAAAAACTTTAAGGTTTATAGGTTATGATGTAACACGAGTAATGAATATAACGGATGTAGGTCACCTAACAAGTGATTCGGATACCGGTGATGATAAAATGGTTAATAGTGCCAAAAAAGAGCATAAAACGGTTTTAGATATAGCAAAATTTTATACCGAGGCATTTTTTAAAGATACAGAAAAACTAAATATTAAGAAACCGGATATTGTAAGTCCAGCAACCGATAATATTGACGAATATATCAAAATAATAACAAAATTATTAGATACAGGCTATGCTTATAAAGCTGGAGGAAATATTTATTTTGATACTTCCAAATTAGATGATTATTATAAATTAACGAATCATGTTGGGGAAGAATTAATGAGTGGTGTAAGAGACACAGTAGAAGAAGATACCAACAAAAAGAATAAAACAGATTTTGTTCTATGGTTTACAAAATCTAAGTTTGAAGATCAAGAATTAAAATGGGATAGTCCTTTTGGTAAAGGATATCCAGGCTGGCATATCGAGTGCTCTGGTATTTCCCTAAAATATCTAGGCGAATACTTAGACATCCATTGCGGAGCAGTAGATAATATATTTCCACATCATACAAATGAAATTGCTCAAAGTGAATCATATATTGGGCATAAGTGGTGTAAATATTGGGTACATGGAGAACATTTAAATGATGCAACAGGTAAAATGAGTAAATCCAAAGGAAAAGTTTTAACAGTATCTTTCTTGGAAGAGGAAGGTTTTAATCCATTAAGTTATCGTTTTATGGTGCTTCTTAGCCATTATCGTAAACAATTAACTTTTAGTTTTGATTCTCTAATGGGGGCCCAAAACGCTTATAAAAAGTTAAAATCCAGAATTGCTTCTTTGAAAGATGATAATAATGTAAATGAATCTGTAAAAGAAACGTATGTTACCAAGTTTAAAGAGTATCTAGAAGATGACATGAATACAGCTAATGCTATTACTTTAATTTATGATCTTTTAAAAGAAGAAACAACCGATGCAACTAAAATAAAAGTAATTAAGGAAATGGATAAAGTACTATCTTTAGATTTATTAAAAAAGGAATCAAAACAAGTAGATGAAACATATATTAATGAAATGATAGAAAAAAGAAATAATGCAAAACAAAATAAAGATTATGATTTAGCAGACAAAATTCGAAAAGAATTAGAGCAACAAGGCATTATTCTAAAAGATACTAGAGAAGGTACTATTTACGAGGTAAGATAATGATTATAGATATATTATTTATAATTGTAGTGGTATTAATCATATTGATTAATATGCTATTTAGAAGTGTTGTGAAAACAACAAAAAACATAAAAAATGATACAAAATTATCAGGAATGGAAATAGCAAGAAAATTATCATCTAAATTTTGTGAAGAAGAACCTCATATTATAAAGAAAAATGGTAAATATTTAGATCATTATAATAAAGAACGGAATGTAATTAAATTGTCTCCAGATGTATTTGATGGAGAAGATATATATGCAGGAGTAACAGCAATTAATGTTGCACTCGAAACAGATCCAGAAAGAAAAAATGTAGCAACAGGACGCAAATTAAATGCTTTTTTAGTAATTGCTAGTTACCTATTAATTATATTAGGAACTTTTGCTAATAATATATTCATTATTCGCATAGGAATGTTATTATTTATTATAACATTTATAATAGAATTTCTTTTACTAGCAAATCTTTTTAAAACGGAAGAAGATTTAAAACAATTATACAATTTAATAAAAGAAGAAAAATTAATAAAACCAACTGAAGAATATGAAAAAAATTGTTTATTACTAAGTTTATCAAGATTAGCAACACTTCCATATAGTTTTATTAATTATTTTAGATAAAATGTCAACTTAATAGGTGACATTTTTTTATAACTCTTCTTAAAAGGTTTTACTATTTTAAAAAATATTGTTATAATAAATTCATAAGGTGGTAAACATGAATTTAGAGGTAAATGGATTTAATGTATATTTTATTGTTGCAATTACATTTTTAATTAGTGTATTATTAACACCATTAGCCAAAAAAATAGCAATTCACATAGGTGCTTTAGATTATCCCAATAAAAGAAAAGTCCATAAAATTCCAATGCCAAGATTAGGAGGGTTAGCAATATATATTGCTTTTCTAATTGGATATGCTCTTTTTGGTGAAATAAATACTCAAATGATATCCATTTTAATTGGAGGATTTATTTTAATACTTACAGGAATATTTGATGATATAAAGCCAATTAAAGCAAGATACAAATTACTGGCTCAAATCTTTGCCGCTTTATTTGTTGTTATATATGGACAGGTATACTTTACAGAAGTGAGTTTATTTGGATTAAAAATTTATATTAATGAGTATTTAAGTTATTTTATATCAACGTTTTTTATTGTTGCCATAACGAATTCAATTAATATTATCGATGGATTGGATGGCCTTGCTGCTGGAGTATCATCTATTTACTTTTTAACAATTTCGATTATTGCTTTTCTATTAAATCAAATTGGTGGCTTAGATATTATTCTATCTTTAATAATGTTAGGAGCAACATTAGGATTTTTAATTTATAATTTTCCACCAGCCAAAATATTTATGGGGGATACAGGCAGTTTATTTTTAGGCTATATGATTTCAATTATAGCACTATTAGGATTTAAAATAACAACCATCACCTCTTTAATAGTTCCGCTTTGTATTTTAGCTATACCAATCTTTGATACCGTTTTTGCAATTTTACGAAGATTATTAAAACATCAAAATATAGGCGTTGCGGATAAAGAGCATTTCCATCACCAACTATTAAAAATGAGATATTCACCAACAAAAAGTATTTTGATTATATATTTTATTAATCTTCTTTTTGCTGCTGTTTCTATATTTTATGTGTTAGGTGATAATAAAATAGCAATAGCAATTTATGTAGCCTTAATGATTTTATTATTATTTGTTGTTTTAAAAACAGATATATTATATGACCATACGAAAAGAAAAGGAGAAAAGAAGAAGAAAAAATGTTAAAAGAAAAGAATTATAAAAGAATATTGCTACTATTTTTATGTATATATCCATTTTTTAGTTTAAAACCATTCTATAATCATCTATTTACTTTAATTCAAATAATCGTAATTGGATTATTCTTTCTATGGAACTTACTAATCTATAAAGATTCTCGAAACAAATTCAAGTTTCTTTTTATTTACCTAATTATTTTAATAATTTACGGAATTCTCCATCATATGAATGCCTTAAATTTTCATTCACTAGTACCAGGAGACTTTAATTATAATTACTTAGATGAAATACAACATTTAATTAAAATGAGCATACCCATCTTTTTTATATTTTTATTGTATTTTAGCAAATTCAAAAAGGAAGATTATTTAAAAGTAATTAAAACTTGGATTATCATAATATGTGGCATTATTATCATTACTAATATTTGTAAAATATCATTAAGTAGCTACAATAATGAAGTAATAAAAGGAAGCATATTTAATTGGTTTAGTCGTAATTACATTTATGATGAACTAGCAAGCAAAGGCTTTTTTATGTATGCAAATCAAATAGCATGTTTGCTTGTTACTTTAATACCAGTAAGTTTATTTTATTATTTAGAAAAAAAATTAAACATCTTGTATTTAATAGCATTACTAACAACTTTATTAATGTTAGGAACAAGAGTATCAAATTTAGGAAGTATTTTAGTTTTTATTGCTCTTATTCTAGCTTATATAATTCATCATGGAATAAAAAAGGAAAAAATAAAATGGAAAAAATTAATTCCTTGTGGCATAATAATCATAATTTACTGTGCTATTCTTCCTTTTTCACCGACCATTAGTCGCTATGAAATATATGATTACTTAATGCCTAAAAACATATCTGGTCTACTAGCCTCCACAACCACTTCATCGATATCAGATATTGAATATATTAAAAATCATTATGAAGAAAAATTAATTAACGAAAACTTTATTTTAAATAGTTATCCATATGAATATGATCCAGATTTTTGGATGGAAATATTAAATGAACCAGTTGGAAATAGAGCCGATTATCGTTATTTAGAAATAAAAATGGTAAGTAGAGTAGTAGAAATAAATAATAATAAATGGGATATTTTATTTGGAATCACAAATGATCGAATTCAAAACATATTCAATATTGAAAGAGATTATATATTACAATATTTTGCTTTTGGAATAATAGGATGTATTTTATTCTTAGGAGTTTATTTGTTTTTATTAATAAGATCTTTAAAAAATTTAATTAAAAATTTTAGTTATTACAATGTTTGTGTTACATCATCAATTATCCTTTTCCTTTTCATTGCCTACTTATCTGGAAATATATTAGGGCAAATATCATGTTTTATCCCCCTTTTATTTATAGCTAGCATGTCTATTAATGTGGAAAAGGAAAAAAAGTTATGATATAATGTTTCTGGAGGATCTAATATGGTTAAGTTTATAAATAATATTAAATATACATGGATGAAATATGGCTTTTTATTACAACAATTAGTATCCAGAGATTTTAAAGTAAAGTATAAAAGAAGTGTACTAGGAATT